>CALWLV010000265.1 GCA_944381595.1 uncultured Roseburia sp. | reverse complement strand
CCTCTTTTATCTCTACTCCGTTTCTATCTTTCAGCATTGTTTAGCACCTCTTTCGCCTGTTTCTCGTCAAATATCCAACGGAGCTGATTTAATACCTTGTCTTTTGAATCCTCGTCAATGTCTGCATTGGTTACAGCCATTTTCAGAAAAGCTCTGATAATGTCGTTGAATGCGGAGCTGTCAACCATTCGGCAAAAATCGTCAGTATCGCAAGTGGCGAGAAACTCATATATGCGTATCTCTTTTTCAGCGGTTTCCCTGTCAATCTTCCCCTGTTCCATCAGCTTCTTGTAGCTGTCTGCCATCATAGTAAATCCATTCATGCGAAGCACCTCTCTTTCTTTAACTGTCTCTATCTTACCATATAGGTCACAATGCGTCAATATACTTTGTGACCTATATGGATTTTATTGTGACCTTTCGTGGATTTCTTTGTGACCTATGATGGATTTCTTTGTGACCTATGGTGGATTTCTTTGTGACCTATGTGTCTCGCAAGCCTTGATTTTACTGGGTTTTTTAGGGTCTGTAATCAAGAGAGTAATCAAGAAAGTAATCAAGAGAGTAATCAAGCTATCAATCAAGGACAGAAAGACGGACGGACAGCACATAAATAAAAAATTGATTTATCCTTTTTCCCCTCTCGGAGCATAGCGAACAAGGGAACTAATCAAGGGTAAAATGAACTCGTTGCACTCGCCCTTGACTACTTCCCTTTTATCGCTTTTGGGTAATTAAGGGGAAAAGGCTATCTGTGTTCCAACGGAACAGCGGTAAAAGGAAAAAGCTATCGGCTTCGCCCTCTGTCATGTACCACTTTGGCAACTTCGGTCTGCTGTGTGATGAAGTTCTGCAAGCTCTTACTGATAGGCTTTTCTCTGTCACGAGCTTGCATCAGCTCTTTAAGGACACTCTTTGGAACTCTCACACGTTCCTCGTCTTGCATTATGCCGACAATACACAGCCCTTTCTTTTCGTCTGCCAGTGTCTTATTGTCAAAGCCCCCATGCTCATTCGAGCCGACTTGCCTTATAGTGCCGTCCTTGTAGAGTGCAAGCAGTTCCCCACGCTTACGATATGCGTCATAGCTTGTGCCGAACGGCATGGAACTCCAGCTTTTGAACTTCGCCTTTGTCAGCTCATAATCCAACTCGCCACTAAGAATATCTTTTGCACGCTTCAGCTCTGTCACTTCTGCCCTTAATGGTGCCAGTGCCTTTTGGGTGTTCTGCAGGTCGGCTATATCGTTCTCCAGTAGCTTCTTTCTGCCTAACAGCTCCTTTACCTTGTCGGCAACCTCTTGGTACTGCTTTTTGACACTTTCAGCCCATTCCCTTGCCCTTGTGATAATGCTCTGCTCATTTCTCTTTATCTGTTCAGCCTTTGCAATGGTTTCGTTGCGGTCTGCTGTGGCTTCTGCCCTTATCTCCTTTGCTTCGGCTTGTGCCTTTGCTATAAGGCTTCTGCATTGCTCTTGGGTGCGTGTGAGGGTGCTTTCAATCCGTTCATCAGCCTTGACACGCTGCATAAGTGACTCCACTTGCCCCTTGTCCATGTTCTCAACGAACACACCCACCCTCTCAGGCTCTTTAATTTGCCCTAAAAACGATTTTTTGGCTTCAATGGTGTAATTCTCTGCCTTTATTCCGTTTCGGTCGTCTGAGGCGATATAAGAGGCTATTTCGTCCATGCTCTCAACCTGTGCCTTCTTCTCGGCATACTCTTGCTCGATTTCTCCGAGCATTTCCTCACGAGCTTCTTTGTATTCTTCAACCGACAGACTTCCTCTTGCCTTGCGTTCTGCTTCGACTTCAAGCCCCATACTTCGACAGATTTCGCCAAAATATGCCCTTTCGTTCTCTTTCCAGAGTTTGGTTGCGTTATTCTTTCGGCTCTCCTTTTCGGGAACAAAGCCCATTTCTTTCATGGCTTTATCAAGTGAGTTTCGTGTCGACAGTCCTCTGCTGTATCCATGAGCCACTGGAACATAGTCAAGGTGTAAGTGGGGGCTTGCTTCGTCCATGTGTATATAAGCCCCTATAAGCCTTAAATTCGGGTTTCTCTGCTCAAAGGTACTCGCATACCTTACAAGGGCTTCTTTCGCCCTCTCTCGTGTCTGTGGGTTCTCAAAGTCCTCTTTCTTGCCCCATTGCAGAACGTCCTCATAAAACAGCTTCTCGCCGTTCTTCGATTTGGCTATATGCTCATAGTAATTCTCAATCCGTCTGTCAGCTCTTTTCTGTTTGCCGTTGTACTGGGCAAGTGCTTCTCCAAAGATTTCTTGATAGGCTTCTCTGATGTCCTGGTCAACCAGTGTTATGTTTTCCCTGGTCAAATTCTTATCTATGTTGTCGGGAACTTCTCGCCCTATCTTCTCATAATCTCGTCTATTGTGAAGTTGACTTCCCTTGCCTTGTGGCATTGATATTCTTCCCATGTTTTAGCCACCACCTTTCGAGGTTTAGTATACTCGGTTTTGTTACTTTTGTCAAAAGTAACCCCGTATGACTTTTGACACATTCGTATCAAAAGACGGGGCTCTCCGAGGGGCAAGCGTTCCCCTTGCATTCCCAAAAAAAAATAAGACTGCTGCCATTCGGATCCAACGGAGCAAGCTCCTCATCCGAACGGAGAGCAGTCTATTTTTTTATTCTTTTATTCTTCGAGCAATCATATCTCTCATTACTTTTTCAGGCTTTTCTCCCGAATGAAAATTCTTGTATATAATTCCCCAAATATTGAGCTTTGTTATATTTAGCCTTTTTATATCATCAGCCGACCAGTCTAAAAGATATGGATTGCTTTCCAGTTCGTCTAATTCCCAATACAATTTTTCCAATCTTTCCTCTGTCATTCTAAATTAGCGTCCTTTCTTAGCATTTTAACAAAATATTTAAAACGATTATTAACCTTTGTTTCAGTGCAAATTCGATTAAGAACAGCATATTGCTGTGCAATATAGTGGTATCGTCTGAATGTAATATCCCCCATGTTTGTTACTGTATCTTCGGGCAGTTTGCTATCGGGCATTGTGACAAGAACCTGTCTGATTTCCTCTATTTGTTCCGCCGAAAACTCACATTCTTCGTTTTCTTTACGAAGAGCGCTTTCCCATAGCTCTTTTTCTTTACTGGCTTCGGCTTGCCATTGTTCAATCGTCATTTGGTTCTCGTCTACTTCATCAAGGATTTTTGACTTGTAGATGAACCTCACAGCAACCACCGAGCGACCTCTCTTGACTGTCTCATAATCATAGCGAATATCAGTCACTTCATGCATTTCCTTGTGAACTCTCTTTAACACTCTGTCATTGAATACTTTAAATTGACTGCAATATTCCTCATTTTCGCAGTTCAGCAACGACTTTAATTTATCAAGTGGTACTTCCCAAGTTCCACGATACTTATTTTCCCAGAGATACAAAAACATGATGTATGTGTATCTGCTCTTGATATTGATTATGTTTTTGAGCTTGTAGCGGAGATAGTTTATTTCCTCGACATTGAAAATATATTTTTTTGCTGTTTCGGTGCAAGTAAGCTCTGCTTCCCACACTCCATAATCGTCCTGTTCTGCATGAGCTTTCTCAAAGAGTGCTATTCTTGTAAATCCTCTCTTGCTGTTTTCATCCGGAATCCGGACAGTAGTCATCAAGTGCTTTAACCGGTCATCAAGGACTTGTGGTTTCAGCTGTTTCACTCCCAGTAGGTTCTCAAGTTCCCCTTTTTCAAACTTTACAGTCCTGTGTTCATCATCATGGCTGTTAATTCTGCCAAGATAAGTGTCCAGTATCTTAAATTCTGCAAGGGTAAGTTCGGACTGCCAAAGAGCAAAAAGTGGCTTGCTCTTTTGGACGGTCAGCTTGTCTGTGTCTCTTCCAAGAGTTTCAATTGGGTCAATCTTCTTTTTTGCCATGTTTAACTACCTCACAATGTTGCAAATCTGTTGTGCTTAGGTCTATGAAATCCTCACTTTGAGAGAAAATCGACTTTGACAGTAACCCTAAAACACCATTTTGGGAAACAACTTGCATTCCTCCTATTTCATCATCTTCGCCATATTTGTATGCTATCCAGTCTCCCTCTTTTATCTCTACTCCGTTTCTATCTTTCAGCATTGTTTAGCACCTCTTTCGCCTGTTTCTCGTCAAATATCCAACGGAGCTGATTTAATACCTTGTCTTTTGAATCCTCGTCAATGTCTGCAT
>CALWLV010000264.1 GCA_944381595.1 uncultured Roseburia sp. | reverse complement strand
AATTTGTACTTGAGTTTGGAGAAGATTTTTGTAGTTTTACAATTTTATCTTTTACTTCTTCTCCATATATTGTAACTACTTTAGTTGGATAATTTTTATTTGCTAAAGTATTATCTCCTATTTGTCCTGAAGTATTTAATCCCCAACCATATATTTTTCCTTCTTTGGTTACTGCATAGCTTGTCTCTGTAATAGTTCCAATATCTATAATATTTGTCAAATAGTTATCTGCATCTAATTTGACTTGAACTGGACTAGTTTTTGAATAATTTCCATTTGAAGAACTTGTAGAAGATACTCCTATTCCTAAATTGCCATAACGATTTATCCCCCATGCCCAAACTGTTCCATCATTTTTTAGTGCTAAAGTGTGATAATATGCTACAGACAATTTCTTTACATCTGTTAAATCTTTTACTTGAACTGGCACATATTTAGTTGTTTTTGTTCCATCTCCCAATTGTCCTGATGTTCCAAGTCCCCAAGTCCATACTGTTCCATCTTCTCTTAATAGTGTAACAAAGTTTACACCCAAATGTACTTCTTTTGCATTGTTTATATAACTATTTTCATCACTATCTTTTGCTTGAATAGCATGTAAATATTCTTCTCTATCATTTTGTCCTAATTGTCCATAGTTATTTTCTCCCCAAAGCCATACTGTTCCATCTGTTTTAACAACTCCTGCAGTAGAAGTTGATACAGATAATTGTATAGCTCCAGTTAGAACATTTCCATTATACTCTTGAACTTTTCCTGGTGTTACTGAATCATCTCCAACTCTTCCTAATTGTCCTTCTTCATTTCTTCCCCAAGTTACTACTTGACCATTTTTCAATAGAGCTGCTGCAAAATATTGACCTGCCCCTATATCAATAACATCTGTTAAATATTCTTGTCCATCTACTCCTCTTACTTGTTTAGGCTCTAAAGAGTTTTCTTTTATCTCTCCATAACCTAATTGTCCATATGTATTATTACCCCAAGTCCATACTGTTCCATCATTTTTTAGCATAACTGTAAAATTAGTACCTGATACAATTTTTGCAATATCAGAATAATCTCTGCTTCCAACTATTACATAAGCTGTACATTGTAAGTTATTAGTTTCATCTTTTACTAGAATTCCTGTTTGACCTTCTTTTATTCCCTTTATTGTTCCATCTTGTGTTACTGTTACAACTTCATTATTTAAGCTTTCATATGTAATGTTTCCTAGAGTATCATTATTTTCTAAGTTTGCATTAAATGCTGGAAGTAATTTTGGTTCTATTTTAGATGTTTCATTTACACCTATTTCATATATTTTGTCTGTATAAATTTGTTTATCTGCCATTTTTGTGATTAATGTACTTGATTCCATTTTTTTATTTCCATGTTGTCCACTTGTACCTAGTCCTGTTATTCCTATACTTCCATCTTCAAATACAAAGCCATAAGTTTGTCCTTTTGATACTCCTAAACTTGCAACGTTTTTTAAATCATTTTCTCCTGTTTCATCTTTTGCAATATCAAATACTTTTATATTTGCTGCTGTTCCTATAGATAATTCTCCTGCTGTATTTAATCCTGCTACATATACATCTCCATTGCTATTTTCTATATATACAGAATATGGTCCAAATCCAACATTTTCTATATTTTCCATAATTCCAGCATTATTTAGTCCTACTAACTCTATTGGATATTTATAGTCTGTAGTAGAATTTACACCTATTTGACCATAATTATTATCTCCCCATATGTACGCTGTTTTATCTTCTTTAAGCGCAACAGTATTTTTTCCACCTGTTTGTATATTTACAATTTTAGATAATTGCCCATCTTGTGTACTATTTGAAGTTGGTATTAATTCTTGTCTTGTTGTAGTAGTTGTATCTCCTAATTGTCCTACAGAATTTGTACCTACACCCCATACTGTTCCATCTCCTTTAAGTACTATTGAATTATCTGTTCCTGCGTTTGCTTGAATTGTATTATAACTGCCATTCATTTTTGCAGGTATTAGTTTATCAGTAGTACTATTTATTCCCAATTGGTGTGATCCACTATCTCCCCAACCATATACTACTTTTTCCTTTGATAATGCTAAAGAATGTTTTGAACCAGCTGAAATATCTACAATGTTTTCTAAATATCCTTCCCCTGTTTCATTTAACACTTGTGTTGCATATTTTGCTACACTTGTTGTATTATTTCCAATTTGACCTTGATTATTTAGTCCCCAACTCCATACTGTTCCATCTTCTCTTAAAGCAATTACATGTTGTACTCCCACATCTATTTTTCTTATTCCTGTTAAATATGTATTATTATCTATTTTTACTTGTGTAGGTTCATTTATAGTTAGTGTTGAAGCATTTCCTAATTCTCCACTTCCATTTGCTCCTGTTGTCCACACTGTTCCATCTTCTTTTAATATTGCTGTAAATGTTGTTCCTGAAACTGTAACTGGTATTGCTTTAGCTCCTTTAGATACAACATTTATTATACTTTGTGCAACATCTCCATTCTCATTTTTTGCAATTACTGTAGCTGTCCCTCTTTTTTTTGCTGTAACTTTACCTTTGCTATCAACTGTTAATACATCATTATTAGAACTTGTATAAGTAATATTTCCCACATTTTTAGTCTTGCCTAAAATATTAAATCCATTATGATAATTAACATTTACATTTATTGATTGTCCTACTTCTATGTACTCTTGATTATTGCTTAACTCTAAGTATGTTTCATCCATAATTTTTGCATAATATGTTTTTGAAGTATTATCACACAATAATTGGTAATTACTATTTTCTCCTGAACCAATCAAATAACCATTTTCGTCAATCATTATGTTTGTATTTGAATATTGACCTTCAGAAAATTTTATTATATTCTCTAATATTTTACCACCATTTGTTTTTAACCTTGTAGCTTTGTTTTTGTTTGTAAGTGTATTGTCACCTATTTCTCCTAAAGTATTTAATCCCCATCCATAAATTTCTCCATTTTTAGTTATTGCATAACTTGTTTCATATTTAGAATTTATTTTCTCAACATTGGTTAGAGGTGTATCAGTATCTATTAATACTTGCACAGGTGATGTTTTTTTGTATGCAGCATTAGAACTACTTGTTGAAGATGTTGCTATTCCTAAATTACCATATCTGTTCATACCCCAAGCCCAAACTGTTCCATCTTGTTTTAGGACTATTGTTTGAAGCCCTCCTGCTTTTATATCTATTATATCTTCTATATCTACCTTTACTGGTACATTTGAATTTGCTGTTTTCCCATATCCTAATTGTCCATAATTTGATATTCCAAAAGTATATACCTCTCCATCATTTGTTAATACAACTGAGAAATCTGCTCCTGCTGATATTTGTTTTACATCACTTAGATTTACGTATTCTGTTGTTTCTCCTTGTTCAACTGAAGTTAGCACTGAAACAGCATATATTTTTTTATATGCATCATTAGATGATGTAGTTGATGAAACACTAATTCCTAATTGTCCACTAGAATTTAATCCCCATGCATATACTTCACCATTTTCTTTAAGTGCCAACATATGGTTTGCACCTGCAGAAATCTGTTTTATATTTTCTATAGGAGTTCCTTGTTCATCTACAACATACACAGGAAATGCTGAATTGCCACTTGTTCCTTTTCCTAATTGCCCATACCCATTATATCCCCATGTTACTACTTTTCCGTCATTTGTAAGAGCTGCAAGAAAGTACCTACCAGCTGATATTTGTTTTATATTTTCCAAGTATCCTTCTCCATTAATTCCTACAACTTGCATAAGGGTTGCTTGATTAACATTTTCATTTTTTCCATTGCCCAACTGTCCATAGTTATTATTACCCCATGTCCATACTGTTCCATCAGACTTTAATATAGCTGAAAATGTGTCTCCATTTACAATTTGCACTTTTTCTTCTACTTGTGAAATTTCTTCGTCAGAAAGCATAGAAAATGAAGTACTACTATTGTCTAGTGTACTTGTTTTCTTTGTAATCTTTCCTAAAATGCCTTTTAAAGCATTATTTGAAAAATCACTTATTTTTTCTGCATTTGAAGCAAATAGTACAATTGCTAAAACAATGATTATTGCAATTGCAGAAATAGTTTTAATACTTTTTGTTCTTTTAATTTCTTTGATTTTTTTTAATTTACTTTTTTCCATTTCCTTGTGCATTTAAAAAAACCTCCTAATTTTCCTGTTTGCGCATTGTTATATATATTTTAATTATTATTTTTTTTTAGTCAATATCATTAATTTATAATATATATTTAATAAATTAAACAGAAATTAAACATATTAGCCTGTTTTATTTAAATAT
>CALWLV010000263.1 GCA_944381595.1 uncultured Roseburia sp. | reverse complement strand
ATTATGACTATTCTAAAATAAATGGTTGGAATGGAACAAAAGGATTCATTCAACAATATAAAGGTGATAAATTTAGAGAAAGTCTTGGAGAATATACATATAATAAAGTGGAAGACACAGATGATGGTACAAATTCTGGATTAACAAATGTTAAAGAAAAAAAGAAAAGAGTTATTATATATACATTAATGCCAAAAACATAATTTACTATGTAAAAATAGTATATTATATTTAAATATAGAAAGGATAGGTATAAAAATGGGAGATAGTTTAATAACAATTGTAGCAATATTTTTAGCAGCTATACTAATGTTTATATTTCCACTAATGTCGCTTGCCGAGAAAACTGATGACATTTCATCATTAGCAGTACAAACAGCTACTACAGAATTTGTTGACGACATCAGAACAACAGGGAAAATGACATTAGAAGATTACGAGAAATATCTAAGTGATATTGCATCAACAGGAAATTCATTTGATGTTGAAATTCTTATACAACAATTAGATGAAAATCCAGGCAAGAAAACTACACAAACTGAAGCTACTAAAATAGGTGAAAATTTGTACTATAATATGTATACCACTCAAGTAGAAGAAGAATTAAACACAAAAGGAAGAATTACTTTAAAAGAAGGAGATTTTATTGAAGTAACTGCAAAAAATACAAATCAAACAATCTCTCAAATGCTAAGAAACTTCTTTTACATGATTTCTGGAAATGATACATATCAAATATTAGGACAACATTCAGGCGTTGTATCTGTTAATGGAAGTACAAGTAAAAATTAAATTTAAATTGTTGGACAGATATTAAATCTGTCTCTACAATAAAATATATGTAGGGGTAGAGTTTATATAATTTCTACTCCTATTTTGCTTATATAATTTTAAATAATATAATTTACATTCGTTCCATCTTGCTGCATGTTGGACATTTTCTTTCTCCATGCATTCGAAAGAAAAGTACAACATTCACGTGGAACTAGTTAGAAACAATAATAAAATGAGAATAAATTATATAAACTGATAAAAAATAGGAAAGGTACATATGTATGAAAATACAATATATAGCAGTAATATTTGTTATAATAATTATGCCAATTTCATTGGTATTGTCATCATATATCCAAAATCAAATTGATGCCATTACGCTTCAAACAGCTTATGATAAAAATTTGATAAGTGCAACTTATGATGCAGTACTAGCATTTCAATTAAATACAACAAATAATAAGTATTCAAGTATAAGTGATTCAAAAATAAGAGATATTGAAGCATCAGTAAATACTTTCTATAACTCACTAAACACATCAATGACAAGATATTCACAGGTATCAAAAGATCTAGAAGCATATATTCCTGCAATGCTTTTTACTCTTTATGACGGATATTATATATATACTTCTTATGACAATGCATACAATAGAGTTGGTGAAGGAAAAGATGAAAAGGTACAAATTACTTTAGATGGAAAAGATTATAAAAATGGATTAAAACCATATGTGTACTATTCTGCAAAATATAAATTGCAAAATGGAAATATAATAGTTGTAAATTATACATTAGATAACGAGATAACAGTTTACGGAGATGTTGGTGATGGAAAAGGTTATGTAACAAAATCTGGTTATTTAATCAATCCAAATTATGTTACTGATATAGATAAAGATGCTAAAACATTAAAATATGGAGAAAAAGACAACAACAAAGTAATAATAAAGCCAGAGAAGATAACAGAGCATTTAGTTACTTTAGATGAAAGAGGGAGAGCAACAGAAGGTGACTATAATTATATTTTTTAACAAAATAAAAAAATATATCAAAATGTAGGAGATACAAGTGAAATTGAATATTTTTGGTATGATAATTATATGAAAACAGTTGTAAATGATCCAGATATAAAAGCTTATTTGGAATCCACTAAAAAATATAGTGATGATGGAAATACTATAATGAGTACAAGCGCTTTTGATTATTATTATGAAGCTTGGAATTTTAGTTTTAATTGGGTAATAAAATATTTAGGAAATATTACACAGGCAGATACAGTGAAAAATGAAGATGGCGTTACTACAATAGGAAATGATACAGATTATTTGTCAGAAAATACAGGAAATGCATATATATTTGATACTACTAAAAATAATAATGATCCATTAATCTCAGATTCTACATTTAATAATCATAGATTGGCAGTTATTAGAAAAACAATAGAAACAAGTTTAAATACTGTAATTTCAAATTATCATACAACAACATCATATGATTATGCAATGCCGGTAATGTCTGATGATGATTGGTATAGAATATTAAATAATGTTTCAATGGTTACATTTATGCAAGGAATGACAATAGGATATAGATATTATAATAATTATGCAATAGTAACTAATAATGTTAATAAAGAGGTTGTAAAAACTGAGAATATATATATAGTTGTAGAAGATGAAAATGGAAATAGAGAATACCATCAACCTGGTTGTAAAGACTTAATAGAAGGAATAGAAGCTGGAAAATTTACAAAAATCGAAGCATATCCAACAGCAAGTTTTCAAAGACAAAGTGTTAGAGTTTCGGAAAACAGTGATGATGATATGAATTTTTATTTACAATCTAGAGGTGGAAATAATACAAATAGCAAGAAGATACTAACTGGATGCTATAACTGTATAGTTAATGCAACTGCAGATTATGATATAGATGATATTATTTATGGAAATGATTTAATAGATTATCAAAATAAAGATGAAAATGGTGGAGATGGAACAATATCATACAAAATAAGTAATAGTGCTTATCGAAGCGTTAGAACAGCATATTTAACAGCATTAGCGCGTGAACGTTATGATTTGTATAAATCAAATTTTGATTTGTAAAATTTTGGCTAGACTATTTTTATCAAGAATTAACTATATGTACAATTTGAAAAATTTTGAAAAATATAAATATAGTTAGTTCTAAAAAATAGATTAAAATTTGCATTAATGGTTATCATATTATTAGAAAGAAGGTAACCATGAAAGCATATAAAAAAATTTTAATAGTTTTTATTTTAATAATATTATACACATATATTTGCAATATATGTATGTTTCCAAATAGTATAGTATTAATGCAAGGAGAATTACTAGATTTAAACACTATATTTGGAATAGATATAAAATCATCAAAAACTTTGCAAGCCTCAAGTAATTTAAATGAAAAAGTTGTAGAGGAAACTGGAAAGTTAGATTTAAGTTTAAACTTATTTGACTTATTTTCAGTTAAAGATGTAACTATAAATGTTATTCCTAAAACTACTGTGATACCAGTTGGCAAAGCGATAGGAATGAAAATGTATACCCAAGGAGTATTAGTAGTAGGAATGTCTGAAATAGAAGGAAAAAAACCTTATGAAAATTCAGGGATAGAAGCTGGAGACACAATAGTAGAAATAAATAATACTAAAATAAATAGTACAGATGATTTGATCGAATGTGTTAATAATAGTAAAGGTACAACTGTTGAGCTAAAGTATATTAGTGGTGAAGAAGAAAAAACAGTAAATATGGAGCCAGCAAAAACGTCAAATAATGAGTACAAATTAGGATTATGGGTAAGAGATGCAGCAGCAGGAGTAGGAACACTTACTTTTTACGAACCTTCAACTGGAAATTTTGCGTCTTTAGGGCATGGAATAAATGATGTGGATACATTAGAATTAATAAATATTGCAAATGGAGAATTAGTAACTACCAATATAATAGACGTGGTAAAAGGAATAGATGGGACACCAGGGGAAATAAGAGGAAGTATTGATAATGGGGTAACTTTAGGAAGTATATCTAAAAACACAAGTTTTGGAGTTTATGGAACTGTT
>CALWLV010000262.1 GCA_944381595.1 uncultured Roseburia sp. | reverse complement strand
GATCGATTTCTGTATATGTCTGATCTTTGATGATCCGGTCAAGATCAAGCGGCTGCAAAGTATAAGCGCTCTTGCCATCCTGCTCCTGATACAAACGGATCTTCAGCTTTGTCTTCCCATTGACTTTTTCAGGATCCAGACCTCGATCGCTCAGCAACTCATCGACCTTTTTATTTCTGCTTTCGAAATATTTCTGCCTCTCCTGGATATTTTTCCGATGTTCGCTGGAATTCTTTTCGCGCGTCATCTCCACCACGATAGAATCGAATTCACCATAGATCCGGCGGAGCTGATTGACCACTTTAAACGCTTCATGCTGAGCTCTTCTGGCTACAGGAGAAAGAATGGCCTCATCATCAGCCGTGATGTTCTTTTCCCCTTTGTGAGATTTGCGCTGCTGATCAAACAGCTTCATCTCGTGCAAAAGCTGCATCTGATTCCGATCGGACTGGTACATCTCCTGATTCAACATCCGCAGCGCCTTGAACGAAAGGGCATGATACCCTGTGATCCCCGTCAGTTCAGAAAGCGGTTCGATCACCGATGACGTCAAACCAAGCTTTTGCAAGGCCTGTTTCCGCTCTTCGATCCCCTTGCACTTCGTGACGATCTCCATCACCTTGTCAAGCAATTTAACGTCTTCCAGTGATACGCTCTCCCCTGCTCCTTCAAATATCGATCTCAGTTTCTTATATCCTTTAAATTCAGTCAGAAGCGGCTTCCCGTTTTTATCGATCCGATATCCATGCACATCTTCCTGATCGACATTCAATTTTTTCAACAACTGCTTAAAGGTGATGTTTCCCTTTTTGCTGATATGCTGGAGCACTTCTTCTTTTTGTTCCGGTGTGATCTTTTCTTCTTTTATCGTCAGATTGTTCAAATCATTGAGAAAATTGAACAATTCCGCGCTGATCGATA
Organism: uncultured Roseburia sp.; assembly: GCA_944381595.1. GTDB lineage: Bacteria > Bacillota > Clostridia > Lachnospirales > Lachnospiraceae > CAG-303. The sequence continues at coordinate 7,114 of CALWLV010000262.1, read as the reverse complement.
ATTTCGGAGCACGCAGCTCATCAGGAAAGACAGAGCAGCGTCCGATCATCTTTTCGATCAGGTCGATCTGCTTGATCTTGCCATCCTCCAAGATAAAGCGCCCATACGGGGTCGGAGATTTTTCTCTTCCCGGTCCTTCATAATACGCTCTTTTTCGCTGGATCATCAGGATGATCTTTTTCTTCAGCGTTTCATCGATATCCTGATGCCGCAGTATTTCTTCTGCTTCTGCGACATAATCCTTCGTCTTGAAATTATTGTCATGTCCGCGGACGCTTCCCCCTTCCTGCAGACGGGCATATTGCACTTCGCAGACAAACTTTCCTTCTGCCAGCAACTTGGCATTTTTCCCCAGCACTTCTTTCGCTTTCTCTGTTTCCTTTGCGCCTTCTTCATTGTCATCCACTGTTTCGATACTGCTGCCTCTATGTTTGACCAAATGCAGGATAGCCGAAGCAAGCTCATCATTGCTCAGCTTCTGTGTCAGCCCTTTCATCCTCAATTCATAGACATGAGGAAGAGGGCGATAATCTTCATCGATGATGCCATACTGTTTCAGCAGTTTCTTCATGTCTTCTATTCTCATATGGCGTCTCGACAATAGCCTTCTCCTGCTTCTGGCTGTTCGCCTTTTCTCATTATCTTCTGCCGTTCCTTCTTTAAACAGCCTTACTCCATAATCGACAAAATCATTGCTTTCCATGTCTATCACACCATATCCGACTGATGTGATACCGATATCTAATCCCAATACTAATTTATTCATATGATCCTCCAAGTAAACAATATCTAAAATCATTATAGAACAAATCATACTTGATGAAAATATACATTGTCTATGCTTCAGTAAAAGACAGGCACAGCCTGATGAGGCCGTGCCTGTCCGTTTACTCTTCCAGCCCCTCGAACTGGAGCCGGTAATATCTGGCGTAGATGTTGTTTTTGTCGATCAGTTCCTGATGTGTGCCGCGTTCTTCGATGCCGTTTTCCCCGATCACGATGATCTCATCGGCATTGCGGATGGTGGACAGACGGTGTGCGATGGTGATGCATGTCCGGTTCTTGGCCAGCTCTTCCAGGCTTTTCTGGATATGCCGTTCGCTCTCGTTGTCCAATGCGCTGGTGGCTTCGTCCAGGATCAGGATCTTAGGATCCTTCAAGAAGACGCGGGCAATGGAGATCCGCTGCTTCTGGCCGCCGCTGAGCCGTGCGCCGCGCTCTCCGGCATAGGTGTCGTACCCATCCGGAAGCGACATGATGAATTCATGGATGTTGGCTTTCTTCGCCGCGTCGATGATCTCCTCATCGCTTGCACCTGGCCGGCCATAGGCGATGTTTTCCCGGATCGTGCCGGCGAACAGATAGACATCCTGCTGAACGATGCCGATGGCACGCCGCAGCGATTCCAGCGTCAGTCCGCGGATATCTTTTCCGTCGATCTTGATGCTCCCGCTGTTCACATCATAAAACCGCGGCAGAAGCGAACAGATCGTCGTCTTTCCACCGCCGCTTGGTCCGACCAGGGCGATGGAACGGCCGGCATCGATATGGATGTTGATATGATCCAGGACCGTCTCATTTTCCGTATAGCTGAAGCAGACATCCTGATAGTCGATCACGCCGTTCACTTCACGCAGCTCTTCGCTGTCTGGCGCATCCACGATATCCGGCTGTGTCTCCATGACTTCATTGAACCGCTTGAAGCCGGAATATCCTTTCTGCAGCATCTCCGTAAACTCGACGAGCACTTCGATCGGCGATACGAAGATATTGATATACAGCGCATAGGTCGCCAACGCCACCGGCTCCAGCGTGCCTTGGGCGATGAACCAGGCTCCACCGACCAGGATCGTGACATAAAGCAGTCCCTGAAAGAAGTTGTTTCCGCCCTGGAAGCGGCCCATGCAATGATAATTATTGATCTTGCTGGTCAGATAATGCTCATTGCTGCGGGCGAATTTCTGCTGCTCGATCTGTTCATTCGCAAACGACTTCACGACCCGGATGCCGGCAAGCGTATCCTGCAGCGAAGCGTTGACGCCGGCGATCTTGCGGCGGTTTTCCATGAACGTCTCCTGCATCCGGCGATTCTGCCGCAGAGAAAACAGCAGCATGCCTATCGTCACGATCATCAACAGGATCGTCAGCGGCACATGGATATACATGAGCAGGATAAAAGAACCGATGATCTTCAATAATGAGATGAACACATTCTCCGGCCCATGGTGCGCAAATTCACAGATATCAAACAGATCGCTGACCAGCCTGCTCATCATCTCGCCGGTATTGTTTCGATCATAATAGGAAAAGGACAGGCGTTCATACTGATCGAACAGTTCCTTGCGCATGTCCCTCTCCATCATGGCACCCATGATATGTCCCTGCGCGGACACATAATATTTGCACAGCGCCCGTACCGTATACATCACCAGCAGGATCACCAGCAATACCACGATGGCATCTTTGATCTGCTCTGCACTTTCCAGATACAGCGTGGCATTCAGATAATTCAGGATCTGCGGAAAAGCCAGGTCGATGACGCTGATGCCCATCGCGCAGATCATATCGAACAGAAATACTTTCCAGTATGGACGATAATACCGGATAAATTTTCTCATGATCTTCATATGTCTACCCCCTTCACAGGCAGATATTATACCATGATTCATGCCAGTGTGCCGCTGAAGTGAATCTCCGGCATCCTGCTTTTTTCGGTTAGCTTATGTTAACTTTTTGGACGTCTGCGTCTTGACGGATCGAGCAATCGATGGTAAGTTAGATGCATAAGTTAGTTATAGCTAACCAAGGAGGTAATCGAATGAAGATCGCATACGCATCAAGAACGGGAAATGTCGAATCTATCGTTGCACAGCTGGACATGGAATCCGTGCGCATCGACAGCGGAAACGAGACGCTTGCGGAAGATTATGTGCTGTTCACTTATACGGACGGATATGGTGATGTGCCCGCAGAGGTAGAGGCGTTCTTAGCTGGAAACGCCATGTTCCTGAAAGGGGTCGTCGTCTCTGGAGATACCGGCTATGGAGAAGCCTACTGTCTGGCCGGTGACAAGATCGCGGAAGAGCATGATGTCGAATGTCTGTATAAGGTGGAGAACGCCGGCACACCGGAAGACATTGCGGCCATCAAGGAAAAGCTCGCTTCTCTGTAAGTCATGTGTGCAGACGAACGCCAGTTTGAGCGGCTGCTCGCCCTTCACTGCGCGCCGGTATTGAAGAACCGCAAGGCATCCAACATGTTCCATGTGGAAAAAGACGCTTTTGAAGATCTTCATGCGACGCTTTCTCTCTATCATGAAAAGCTAGAGAAGAAAGGGATCTGCCTGCGGCTGTTTCAGCAGAACAAAGAGCGAGTGACCGTATTTGTCTATCGCCGGCGCCGGCTGTCTTTGCTGCTTCAGCGCGAAGATGTCCGTGTCTTCCTTCAGCGCTACGGCTATCCTTCGCTTGGCCTGAGCGAGATCCTGGATCATCTGGACCGCCGGCTGGATGAAGCAGAAGGCTATCCTCACGAGATCGGCGTCTTCCTGGGCTATCCGCTGTATGATGTGGAAGGATTCATCGAACAGCGCGAATGCGTGATGATGGGATACTGGAAAGTCTATCGCTATCCTTCCGCGGCCCGCCGCCTGTTTGCGCTGTATGACGCCTGTATCCGAGAACTGCTCAACGGCCTTCGCTGCGGCCAATGCATCGAGCAGCTGATTTGATTTTCCCAGATCAGACTCATTTCCGATGAAAGACCAGAGATCATTTGTCTGCCCGCTTCACAAGAGCGGTCAGCACGGTCTCTGGCCTTTTTTTCAGATCGGAAAGCCATCCCGTTTGCGTTTACGCAGGAGATGAAGATATTCTTGAACACAACTGCGAAAGCCATCATCTCTGCGATCAAGCTCAGCTGCTTTTTCCTTCGATATGATCCTGTGCAGCGTGCAGATCATGCAAGACGACGCAAAAAAAATGCTTACACGCTTTTTTTGAACATGATAAAATATAAGTACAGCAAGTGTTTCACCCGTGTGCCGCACGCCGTGAAACACCTCTTTTCTTTCAGGAGGTTCCCATGAAATTTGAACAAGACGAAACTGTATTGTACCGTCTGATGCTGGCCAAGATACGCAGCATCATCAACGTGGACGGGCGGTCCTGCTACTTGCTGGACTCTCTGGAATCGGATCACTGTCAGTACCAGGTCCCTGTCGAAAACCGGATGGACCATCTGCAGAAGCTGCCGATGCAGAAGATCACGCGCAACGCCATCGCCCGCAGCTGCAAGAGCGTCCTGGAGCAGAACGATATCGTCGCATGGCTGTCCTTGCTGAAGACGATGCATGCGGACAAGATGAGCGCCGAAGCCTCCGGCCGAAAGCTTCCAGAAAGCGAAAAGCATTTCTATGACCTGACCCTGCAGCGCATCAGCATCATCCTCGCTGCAGGGATGCATCAGTCAACCGCAGACAGCACCCAGCGGCTGTTCGATGTGCTGGACGAAAGCGTACGGCCCGCCTGCTGAACTACTGCCTTGGATACCGGGATCTGCCCATCAGACCGCCCATGGTCCAGGGCAGTTTTTTTATCGCGGCTTTTCCGCAGAGACGATCAGCATCATCGGGCGGCGAAGCTCATTGCGCATCTCTTCGTCTTCCGCGATCATCTGCGGCGTGGGCATCGGCTCCTGCACATCATTCAGGTTGAAGCCGGCCTGACGAAGCCCATGCAGATAAGCACTCAGCGTATGATGGTATTTGATCACCTGTTCTCCCAGGAACAGCGCGTCTCTCTTCCCTTCCATAAAATAGTGATCGACGGGAAAATTCAGGATGTTTCCTTGCTCATCATGATACCAGTCCTGAGAACCGTATGCGGTGAACAGGGGATGCTCACAGCTGAAGACAAACTTCCCACCAGGAGCGAGCATGCGGAAAACGGCGCGAAACAGCGGCTGCAGATCCTCCACATAATGAAATGCCAGGGAGCTGATCACCACATCGAAGCTTTCAGGCGGAAAGCATACATCCTCCATGGCTGTCCGCACATAGGTGATGCGCGGATCATCGCCCAGCTGTTTCGCCTTCTGCAGCATCCGTTCGGAGATGTCGATGCCGACCACGGCAGAGGCGCCCTGATCGACAGCATAACGGCAGTGCCAGCCATAACCGCAGCCCAGATCGAGCATGCGGCAGCCTTGCAGATCCGGCAGCATCTCCTTGAGCACAGGCCATTCCCCAGCGCCGCTCAGGCCTTTGTGGGAACGCGCCATCTCTGCATATCGATCGAAAAATTCCTGGTCGTCATAACGATTTTCTTTCATCTTGTCCTCCTCATCCGATCATCCCTGCGCGCAGCGTCTGATCATCATACCTTGATCTGATCCGCGATCTCATCCCCGATGGCGAAACAGTGCCCCTGCACCTTGATGATGACGCCGTGCATGCAGCGCTGGATCAGCTGTACGCTGCTGCCTTCCTCGATATGATGCTCCTGCATGAACGTCATGGCCTCATCTGAGACAAATATCCATTTGATGGTATAGCTTCTTCCCGGCTCTGCCTGAGACAGTGAGCGCATCATCTCCCGCCTTTCCTTTATCCTGTATCCGAAAAAACGCACAGCGATCCCTCGACCTTCGTCTGTGTCTGTGCGTTCTGTCTGATTCCGGATCAAGCGCATGCCGCGGCCTGCATGGCCAGCGTTTTCCCGCGCTTAGAGGTCGAATGCCTTGCCGAGCACCTCGACCGCCTTTTCCTTATCTTTTTTCTCGATCGTCAGCGAGATGGAGATCTCGCTGGAGGTGATCATATAATAACGGATCCCGTTGGCATTCAGCGTATTGAGCACCTTGGACGCGATGCCGCTGTGTGTGGAGATGCCCACGCCGATGACCGAGAGCTTGATGAAGCCCAGCATGCGGTGGATCGGATACTCACTGCCCAAGCGGTCCGTATTCTCTAAGATCTGATCGCTCTGCTCTTCGCTGCAGTAAAAGGAAAAGTTCACCCTTCCTTCCTCGCTGAGCTGCTGAGAGATCGTATCCAGGTTGATGTTCATCTCCGCGATCAGCTGAAACAGCTTCCCGATGAACACGCCGTCGGTCGGCAGATCATTGACCCGCATGATCGCATAATCTTCCTTGATGCTGATGCCGGTGATCGGCATATCCTCAAGATGTCGCGTCTGTTCCATAATCCATGTCCCCCTGCTCTTGTCTTTTTCCAGCGCGCGTCCCAGAAACAGCGGGACATTGTATTTGCTGGCCAGCTCTACGCTGCGTGTCTCCAGCACGCCCGCCCCCAGGCATGCCATCTGCATCATCTCATTGTAGGTGATCTCCTTAAGCAGTCGCGCATGACGATACAGCCTGGGATCGATCGTATACACGCCGTTGACATCGGTGTAGATGTGGCATTCCCAGCCCAGCTTCGCCGCAAGCGCCACTGCGGTCGTATCGCTGCCGCCGCGGCCCAGCGTCGTGATCTCTCCATTTTCCGTCGCGCCCTGGAATCCTGCCACGACGACGACCTTCCCCTCATCGAGATGGCGTTTGAGGTTATCGATGTTGATGTCCTTGATCCGCGCATGCGCATGGTGATGGCTCGTGATGAAGCCGCACTGATAACCGGTCAAGGATATGGCCGGGATGCCCAGCGCATCGATGGCCATCGCCAGCAGCGTGACCGTGCGCTGTTCCCCGGTGGAAAGCAGTGAGTCCAGCTCTCGTTTGTTGACCCGGTCCGAGATCTGATTGGCCATGGCGATCAACTGATTGGTCGTCTTGCCCATCGCGCTGGCCACGACGACCAGCTGATGCCCCTCTTCCTTCATTTCCTTGACATGCTGCGCGATCGCGGTGATCTGTTCGATCGTTCCGACGCTCGTTCCGCCATATTTCTCTACAATATTCATATCATGCTCCCCTGTCTTGCGATCCCTGAAAAATCGAATCTATCATACCACTAACCCTTTGTCATCTCAATATGAGGAATCTGAAAATTACCGTCACTGAAGTGAAAAAGTAAACGCAACTCTAAGCGAGCCGAAATTGCATTTAGTCTCCACGAACTGCAAGTTGCATTTACTCTTCCTGCGCGTATCAT
>CALWLV010000261.1 GCA_944381595.1 uncultured Roseburia sp. | reverse complement strand
GAGTGCCAGTGATGCGATTAAAGAAAAAAAGACGGAGGAAGAACGCACATCCGATGACCAGGAAACAACTGCCTTAACCGATGTATCCGCTGAAATCGAAACGGATGCCGATGGCTCCATTTCTTCCGTTGTCACAGAAGATGGGCAGAAAATCGATCTGTCAGATGAAAACATCCAAAAAGAAACCGATGCTGCCGGCACTACCACTTATACCATGGCTGACGGCTCTCAGGTTGTGATCCGTAGTGATGGCAGCACAAAGGTAATCAAACATGAGACTGTGACAAACGTAACCGAGGCGGCCTCTCCTTCACAATCGAAGCCGGCAGACAGTCAGAATCAAAGCAGTACCCAACACACATCCGGAACTTCACAACCGGAATCCAGTCCTACGGCTGAGGTTCCTCAGGCTCCGGTAGAGACACCGACTGAAACAACGACGCAGCCTCCAACCCAGGCTCCTGTCCCACCCACGGAATGTCCTCATTCCAGTCTGACAAAACGGGTGGTTGTTCCGGCAACTTCCACTTCTGACGGTTCCTGGGAATCCGTCTGTTCCAACTGCGGAGCTGTCCTGGAGACCGGCAGCATACATTCCCATTCTGCCTATCAAGTAGATATTGGCGGCGGTCAGACCGCAACTGTCTATGGCTACTATGAAGAGGAAGTGGCGGCAGAAATCTTCCGCCAGTTAAACCAGTACCGGCAGGAAAACGGTCTTGCTCCACTGGAAAACCGCTTCCACAGCGAATCCAATATCCGGGCGGTGGAATGTGCCTACTCTTACAGTCATACCAGACCGAATGGTCAGAACGATTGGGACCTAAATTCTATGATTTGCGGTGAGAATATTAATGTAATAGATAATTATGTTGGTTCTGTGGTGAGCCGTGCAACCGGATTTATGGTTGACTGGAAAAATTCTCCCGGCCACAATGCAACGATGTTAGATGAATATCCAATATTAGGCGGTGTGGGCGTATTTACCAGTATCATCTTTGACGAGCAGGGAATCCCGGTTTCCACGGAAACCTACGCTGTGCAGAATTTCGGACATCCGGACTGGTAGGAATGATTAAGGAGAATCCTCATGAAAAAAAAGATTCACATTATAAAGAAGATTCATGATGTTATGGCGATTGTCATCATTTTTTGGCTTGTACCATTTTTCTTCTTTCTCCACTCCATTCTGTACATTTGTATCGTATTGGGAATTGGGAGATTTTTCACATTATACTAAATCGACATATGAAGGTTTTATCAGTATCCATTAAGAAACAGCCACCTGCTTTTTCAAGCAAGATGGCTGTTTCTCATCAGTAACAATTTACTTCTTACATTTCTGTCTTATCCGGTTTCTTTCCTGATTACCTGCTCTTTTTGTTTTTTGAGATTGTTTTTATCATTTTTTTTAATTTTAATCGAAAAAAAAGAAGTGCAACATTCTAACATCTTCACGTACCACAGCATTTCCACCTACCACAGTATAGCCATACAACCTGGCATTTCCACACACCTCGGCATTTCCACCCACCTCGGTATTTCCACCTATCGCAGCATTTTCATGTACCACAGCATATCCAAACACCCTGGCATTTTCTATTACTATAGCATTTCCGCCTACTGTAGCATTTCTACCTACTGCAGCATTTCCACCCACCCAAGCATTTTCGCTTACTGTAGCATGTCCACCTACCACAGCATTTCCATCCACCCTGGCATTTTCATACACCACAGCATTCCCATCCAACCTGGCATTTCCTTCCACCCTGGCATTTCCACATACCCAAGCATTTTCTTCCAACCTGGCATTTTCTATTACTATAGCATTTCCACCTACCCAAGAATTGCCGTCCTGTGACAGGTTATCCTCTTTTTCAATGTATCCTCCCATATCCCCCTCTTTTACATTTCCAAAGGAAACAAGGGCTCTAATACGGAACAGTTTTCTTCCCTGAATCACCACAGATTCATCCGTTAATTCATATTTTTTCATTTCGTTTATCTCCTTATCTCTTTCTTCCATGTCTGTCCGGGGGATACTCTGTACGGTCAATGGCTGTTTCTAATGTTAAGATTCTGTCAGGAATTGCAATCCGGACTTATCTTCCGCTTCTGTGAAAGGATTGCTGCAGGAATTCTTTCTCCTCAACCCCTTCCCGGTACAAATTCCATTCCTCTTTCGGAATATCCAGCAAATCACAGGCTTCTTCATAAGTTATTCCCTGTTTTTCCATCAAAATGCAGATTATATTAATTTGCATATCTATACGCATTTCTGCTCTTCCTTCTTCTCTTCCTTTCTCTATTCCTACCGCTATTCCTTCTTCTCTTCCTTTCTCTATTCCTACCGCTATTCCTTCTTCCCTGAGATCATTCTCATATACTTCTTTATCAACTTCGAATAATGTTGTCATAAACACGCCCTCCTTTTCCTTTTTGAAATATCCATCCAGGTAATTTTTCTGAATTGCCACTTCCATTGCCTCATTGATTGCAATCTTTAAATCTTCGTACTTCTGGCAGTTCTCCCGGACCATCCGTACAAAATCGGCATACTGCTGGAGTGCCACGCATTTCTCCATAATTTCCCGGTTTCTTCCATAGTTAATATTATACACTGCCGCTGTCCATTCATACATTCCGCCTTTCGCCGGATGCATAAATGCATCCGACAATCGCAGCTCCGTCTTATCTTCTAACGGCTGTTTTCCGTTATAAAACACCACATAATTCGGAGTCGGTATCTGAACCTGTTTTTTCTGGTAGATATTCTTTTTGTTCTTTTTTATCCAGTTCTGCAGAAGATTGGCCGTATAGAGAAAGCCACGAATCGGCATATTGTAATTAATGGTACTCTGGTGTTCATACAAATTCACTTCACTTCC
>CALWLV010000260.1 GCA_944381595.1 uncultured Roseburia sp. | reverse complement strand
ATCTGAAACAACGGCAGATGAACAGGGAGAGGCTGAAACAATGGAACCGGACGCAACTGAACATCATCAGGACACGCAGCCGCTGGATGCTCAGTCACAGGTAAATTCTGTTGATGCGAAATATCAGGAACTGCGGGCAGAACTCCATGAAGCCCGGAAAAACATTCCATCAAAAAATCCTGTCGATGCCGATAAATTGCTTGCTGCATCACGTGGTGAATTTGTTGACGGAATTAGCGACCCGAACGATCCGAAATGGGTAAAGGGGATCCAGACTCGCGATTGTGTGTACCAGAACCAGCCAGAAACGGAAAAAACCAGCCCGGATATGAATCAACCTGAGCCAGTAGTGCAACAGGAACCGGAAATAGCCTGCAATGCCTGCGGCCAGACTGGCGGGGATAACTGCCCTGACTGTGGTGCGGTGATGGGCGACGCAACATACCAGGAAACATTCGCTGAAGAGAGTCAGGTTGAAGCTAAGGAAAATGATCCGGAGGAAATGGAAGGCGCTGAACATCCGCACAATGAGAATGCTGGCAGCGATCCGCATCGCGATTGCAGTGATGAAACTGGCGAAGTCGCAGATCCCGTAATCGTAGAAGACATAGAGCCAGGTATTTATTACGGAATTTCGAATGAGAATTACCACGCGGGTCCCGGTGTCAGTAAGTCTCAGCTCGACGACATTGCTGATACTCCGGCACTGTATTTGTGGCGTAAAAATGCCCCCGTAGACACCACAAAGACAAAAACGCTCGATTTAGGAACCGCTTTCCACTGCCGGGTACTTGAACCGGAAGAATTCAGTAACCGCTTTATCGTAGCACCTGAATTTAACCGCCGTACAAACGCCGGAAAAGAAGAAGAGAAAGCGTTTCTGATGGAATGCGCAAGCACAGGAAAAACGGTTATCACTGCGGAAGAAGGCCGGAAAATTGAACTCATGTATCAAAGCGTTATGGCTTTGCCGCTGGGGCAATGGCTTGTTGAAAGCGCCGGACACGCTGAATCATCAATTTACTGGGAAGATCCTGAAACAGGAATTTTGTGTCGGTGCCGTCCGGACAAAATTATCCCTGAATTTCACTGGATCATGGACGTGAAAACTACGGCGGATATTCAACGATTCAAAACCGCTTATTACGACTACCGCTATCACGTTCAGGATGCATTCTACAGTGACGGTTATGAAGCACAGTTTGGAGTGCAGCCAACTTTCGTTTTTCTGGTTGCCAGCACAACTATTGAATGCGGACGTTATCCGGTTGAAATTTTCATGATGGGCGAAGAAGCAAAACTGGCAGGTCAGCTGGAATATCACCGCAATCTGCGAACCCTGGCTGACTGCCTCAATACCGATGAATGGCCAGCTATTAAGACGTTATCACTGCCCCGCTGGGCTAAGGAATATGCAAATGACTAAGCAACCACCAATCGCAAAAGCCGATCTGCAAAAAACTCAGGGAAACCGTGCACCAGCAGCAGTTAAAAATAGCGACGTGATTAGTTTTATTAACCAGCCATCAATGAAAGAGCAACTGGCAGCAGCTCTTCCACGCCATATGACGGCTGAACGTATGATCCGTATCGCCACCACAGAAATTCGTAAAGTTCCGGCGTTAGGAAACTGTGACACTATGAGTTTTGTCAGTGCGATCGTACAGTGTTCACAGCTCGGACTTGAGCCAGGTAGCGCCCTCGGTCATGCATATTTACTGCCTTTTGGTAATAAAAACGAAAAGAGCGGTAAAAAAAACGTTCAGCTAATCATTGGCTATCGCGGCATGATTGATCTGGCTCGCCGTTCTGGTCAAATCGCCAGCCTGTCAGCCCGTGTTGTCCGTGAAGGTGACGAGTTTAATTTCGAATTTGGCCTTGATGAAAAGTTAATACACCGCCCAGGAGAAAACGAAGATGCCCCGGTTACCCACGTCTATGCTGTCGCAAGACTGAAAGACGGAGGTACTCAGTTTGAAGTTATGACGCGCAAACAGATTGAGCTGGTGCGCAGCCTGAGTAAAGCTGGTAATAACGGGCCGTGGGTAACTCACTGGGAAGAAATGGCAAAGAAAACGGCTATTCGTCGCCTGTTCAAATATCTGCCCGTATCAATTGAGATCCAGCGTGCAGTATCAATGGATGAAAAGGAACCACTGACAATCGATCCTGCAGATTCCTCTGTATTAACCGGGGAATACAGTGTAATCGATAATTCAGAGGAATAATTCAGCCTGGCGGTGTAATGCACCGCCAACTTGAAATATTTTTTATGAGAAAAATTATGAGATATGACAATGTTAAACCATGTCCATTTTGTGGTTGTCCATCAGTAACGGTGAAAGCCATTTCAGGATATTACCGAGCGAAGTGTAACGGATGCGAATCCCGAACCGGTTATGGTGGAAGTGAAAAAGAAGCACTCGAAAGATGGAATAAACGAACCACTGGAAATAATAATGGAGGTGTTCATGTATAAAATTACCGCCACTATTGAAAAGGAAGGTGGCACTCCTACTAACTGGACAAGATATTCAAAATCTAAACTAACGAAATCAGAATGCGAAAAAATGCTCTCAGGTAAAAAAGAAGCAGGCGTTTCCAGAGAGCAGAAAGTAAAACTGATAAATTTTAATTGCGAGAAACTTCAGTCGTCGTGAATTGCATTGTATTGAAAATAAAACTTCATAGCTGATTATTAATAATCAACATCGGGCGTCAATTTCAGTCTAACATTGGCGCCTGCCAGAGGTGATGCGATGGCACAAGTAATCTTTAATGAAGAGTGGATGGTTGAATACGGCCTGATGCTTCGCACTGGTCTGGGGGCCAGACAAATTGAAGCATACCGCCAGAACTGTTGGGTGGA
>CALWLV010000259.1 GCA_944381595.1 uncultured Roseburia sp. | reverse complement strand
CAGATGAAATTGCTACAGAAGCTGACTTCTTCTGCTTCGGTACAAACGACTTAACTCAGATGACATATGGCTTCTCAAGAGATGATGCTGGTAAGTTCTTAGATGCTTACTATGACAGCAAGATTTTTGAGAATGACCCATTTGCTAAATTAGATCAGACTGGTGTTGGTAAGTTGATGGAGATGGCAATTAAACTTGGTAAGCCGGTAAATCCAAAACTTCATGTAGGTATCTGTGGAGAACACGGTGGAGATCCTTCATCTGTAGAGTTCTGCCATAAGATTGGTCTTGATTATGTATCATGCTCACCATTCCGTGTACCTATTGCTCGTCTTGCAGCAGCTCAGGCAGCTATCAGCTCAAAATAATAATGAATAATATCTATATCCCCCATTTGAAATGGGGGCCAAGGCAAAGCCGTAGCGTTGCATAGAGTATTAAAAACTCCTATGCTATAATGATATTGGTTTCGCAGGCCATATCAAAAGCATAGGAGGTATCCAAAATGGATAATCAAAGTATAACACATACTCGTTGGAATTGCACGTACCATATTGTTTTTATTCCGAAATATCGGAGAAAAATAATGTATGGAGAAACCAAAAAAGATTTGGTTGAAATTATCAAAAAATTATGCGAGATGAAACAAGTACAACTCATAGACGGGAAAGTATGCGTGGATCATGTGCATATGTATGTGGCAATTCCGCCAAAGATGTGCGTATCGGAATTTATGTCATATTTAAAAGGAAAAAGCACATTAATGTTGTTTGACAGACATCCAGAGTATCGAACCAAATGGGGAGATAGACATTTCTGGGCGAGAGGATATTTTGTGTCAACAGTAGGTAATGTAAATGAGGAAACCGTAAGAAAATATATCCAAGAACAAGAGGAAAATGATAAGTTAGAGGATGGAAGAAAGTAACGAGCCCTCTTTAGAGGGAAACCAGTAATAATGGTGTTGCGAAGCCCCGCCTCTGGCGGAACCAGAAAAATACCCTGGAGGGGTTGAAATTAAACCCCCATTTGAAATGGGGGTTGGTAACTTTGAATATGGCTGTTTTCAGAAATAATTGAAACCATGCTATACATTGTATAGGGGGTCTGTATATGACCCCCTATATTTCTTTATAGGAAAGTCCGATTTTAGAGTCACGAAAAAAGAACAAGAACTTATCGAACATATGTTAGACAAGCTCTTGTCAGGGCATAACAATAAGACGATACAGCTAAGTCATCCTCATGTAAGAAATAATCCATATCCAGAAGGCCATCCTCGCTCATGCGGCGAATGTCCTCAGATGTCATTCCTTCTGGTGGGTGATCCATGTATTTTTTGCGTAGTATCTCTGTGTTTGGGTTCATATGCGTAGCCTCCTTTGAAAGAAGTATACCACAGGAATAAAAGTTTGGAAAGTTATGCAGATGACCTTCTTCTACGAGAACGGGACATGACTTTCTCGTACATTTCTCTCAGAGATACGGACTTATGGTTAAAATAAAGTTCTAAAAGCAGCATGGTTGTGCCGCACTTACATTTTAACGGGTCATAGCCAAACGAAGAAAGAATAGAGGTACGCCACTGGTTAAGGCTTCTGTAAATATGGTGTTTTTCCCGGGATATGACCCGATGGAGTTTTTTGTCATTCTCCCGGTGCCGGGCATAAATGCCGCCATAACGGATCATTTTATATGGAGCGAAAAGGTAGTGGATTTGAAAAAAACATCAGTGGATATGAGTTTCAAGCGAATTACAGTGAAGATAAGAAACCGTTATTTCGCTCTGACAGACATCAGTTTACAGTTATAATGCCTAATCTGAATTATGGTGTGAAAAACATTGACATCACTGATGTCAAAAGTGATGTCAATCTAAAAGAGAAAATAAAGGCAGCAATAAATGATGATCCAAAGATTACACAAAGAGCATTGGTAGGTAAAATAGGTGTATCATTTAGGCAGATTCAGCAAAATATGTCAGAAATGGTAAGTAGTGGCGAAATTATTAGAATTGGTTCAAATCGTAGTGGGCATTGGGAAGTGCTTAAATAATTTTGACCAGAAAACCGCCCTGCAAGATGTTGAAGTCTTGCAGGGCGGTTGTGTTCCCAATGGTTAAAAAATACCGTGATTATATTTGATTTGCCCATATAGAATGAATGCCAAACCGATGACAAGTGCCGGAACAGTAATATATGGTATTACAGCTTCGTTCCAAAAGGTTGCGGCATATGATAAAGCAAGAGAAACACCAATAACAAGTGTTCCTGTACCAACTGCCTTTCCGTATTTCGGAATATCCTCTTCTTTCACTTTTCTGCGGTTATAGGAATGTATCGTGCTGATATTTCCTCTTATGTTCACAATACCAAGGACAGATATCATTATCCCTAAGACAAACATTGATAAATTATCCATAGCGACCTCCTAAAAATAAAATAAATCTTCAAACTTCTTATCCAAAGCAATGCAGAGAATCAGAGCCAATTTAGCAGTCGGATTAAATTGCCCCGTTTCAATAGAGCTGATTGTGTTTCGTGACACACCTACCATTTCTGCAAGTTGAGCCTGGGAAAGGTTAGCTTCTAAGCGTGCTTCTTTTAAATGATTTTTTAGCTTTAATTGTTCATTCATACTCTCACCTCTAAAAGGCGCTGAACAAATCCGACAAACGATAAAACTGCAAGGCTTAAAAATAATATTGCTAATGCCAAATCACTCTTGCGTTTCATCTTAATAAAACGAATGAACCATTGCGTTGTAATCATACTGAAATATATGACCCACGGACTGTAAAGCATAGTATGAGCAAGTATAGAACATAGTATGGAAATCAGACAACACGCTAATGCCCCTGCTCTACTTGCGTGACTTTCTGCTTGATATAGGACTTCCATTTCGGCCAAATCCTTATTTTTATTCTCTTTTCGGCTTGCTTTTAAGATTTCTTCTTTTTCCATAAAAGCACCTCCATGCCAAGTTTTATTGTCATCATTATAGCACTGCAAAGTTTTCTTGTCAATGTATTTTTGCAAAGTTTACTTGGCGTTTAGAAGGTGAAGCAACAAATGGGTTAACTTTGTTTCACAGACAACCTTATTTGTGTTGACGGAAGCGATGGCATTGTTTATAATAGGGTTATCGTCGAAACACTTTTCAATAAGATGTGTAGTGTAAGTGAAGAAGAACTTAAGTTGTATTAA
Organism: uncultured Roseburia sp.; assembly: GCA_944381595.1. Classification (GTDB taxonomy): domain Bacteria; phylum Bacillota; class Clostridia; order Lachnospirales; family Lachnospiraceae; genus CAG-303. Next base: position 3,133 of record CALWLV010000259.1, on the reverse strand, counting down.
TCCGATTGATGGAGGTGAAAAAGATGGTGGCATCCTTATGGTTAAGAAATATCTAGGTACATAGAACTGTGTTAAATAGTTTTATGTACAGGCAGAATACTAAAAACTATTTAATAAAGGAGATTTTGTAATGATATTTCAGGATAATGTAATAAAAGAGTATTTAAAAAATGTTTATTTTGTAGCCGGAACACCTTGTGGAGGAAAAACAACCATTTCACGAGAGTTAGCCAAGCGACACAATTTATTAGTATATGACGTTGATGAGCAGTTTGCAAATCATCAAAAAATTTCAAATGCTACTTTTCAACCGGCAATGAACAAGGTCTTTAAAGATGCGGATGAGTTTTTTGGTCGTACTGTAGAAGAATACAGAAAATGGCTGATTGATAACACAAGAGAACAATTAGACTATGTGTTATTGGATTTGATACGTCTATCACAAAATCAAATTGTAGTGTGCGATTGCCATTTGACGATGGAAGAAGTTCAAACATTCACGGAACCATCCCGAATCGCATTTTTAATAAAAGAACCTTCAAACATAGTGGATGAGTACTGTAATCGTCCTGACCATCAAGATTTTAGAGACTTTATAAATAGTGCATCTGATACGGAGAGAGCAAAGGCTGTATGTAATGAAACTTTAAAAAGTCTCAACGAGAATCACTATAATGCTATCAGGGATAGTGACTATTATTGGGTTGAAAGGACACCAAAGAGTACAGTTGATGAAAATGTAGAAAAAGTAGAACGACACTTTGGATTTACAAAATAAGTCGATTTTTTGAGGTAAAAATTCTGATGGTACGGAGGGTGTATCACTTAGGTGGTACGCCCTTTTACTTTATATATCCAAATATAAAAAAGTACAATTAAATAGTGTTGGATGCAAAATATGGACATAAGTCAACAGAATTCGGACATCTGGTTTACAAGGTCTATAGAATATTATATAAAATATAAATACTATGGATTTGTAAAATTAGATTGTGAGGAAATGAAATGATATGGTTTGACAAGAGTGTTATGTTGTTTGGATGTATAGTAGAAGTTTTCTTGTTATTTGATTATTTTAGAAATTTTTTTGAATACAGATTAAAAAAGAAAACAATAATCATCACTTTTATAATAACATGTTTCGCGTTGTTTGGAATTAATATGATTGGAAATGCTACCGTAAATCTAATAATGTTCCCATTGTTAATGTGGACATTTGTAAGTGTGTTGTTTGAGAGCAAGATTGGTGAGAGAATAGGATATTTTGTAATAGCATATTTAACAATGACAGGCGTGGAGTTTTTATACGCTATTCTATCACAGACGACATCTGGTATAGTATTAGAAAATGGTGTTGTCCCTGTATCGGACTATGGATGGCAAATTATCGTTACAAAATTTATCACTTTTATAGCATTTTTGATTTTAAAACAGACATCGGATAAATCGCATAGAAAAATGACAAATAAATTATTTTATATATATTTGTGTGTTCCAATTGCCACATTAGGAACAATGTTAACAATATTTTATTCTGGTGTTGATTTTGCAGGACATATCATATTGCAAACAGTAATGACTATGTTTTTTATCTTTGTGTTTTTGGGTAATATGGTATTATTTTATACATTCCAAAAATATACCGTGGATATAAGAGAATCGGCAAGACAGGAAGTCGAATTAATTCATAACAGTACAGAAGTTGAGAGACTGACTAAAATAGCAGAGATGAATGATGATTATAGCGAAGCGGTTCATAACATGACACATTCTTTAAAAGAAATAGAGCAACTGGCGATGGAGCATAATGTGGAAAATATAAGAGAGATGGTTGAAGATTTAGCAGGCAGACTTACGCAAAGAGAAATATATGAATATAGTAATCACTGGATGATAAATACCTTACTATCTGAATATGTGACGAGAGCAGAAAAAAATGAAATAAAATTTGATGTATATGTGGAACCCGGATGTATTATAAGTCAAGTAAAAGATATCGATATAGTGTTCATGTTTGTCCATCTATTAGATAATGCATTTGAGGCAGCGAGTAAAGTGGATGATTCGTCAGTGGTTTTTAGAATGTTTATGCACGAGAAAGGAAAAATGTGTATCATTAAAGTGGTTAATGATTATGGACAAGATATAATAGAGAAAAACGGTGTAGTTCAAACTACTAAAAAAGAAAAAGGTATTCATGGTATAGGTTTAAAGAGTATAGCAAAAACTGCAGAAAAATATAATGGAATTTTTAGTTATTATACAGAAGATAAAAAGTTTTATGCAGTATTGATTTTGCCGATTGAATAGAATGATGAATATATTCATCAAAAAATGTAGAGGAGATTATAAGTGAAATATATGATAAAGAAATTTAAAAGAAGAATCCCAGCAAATATTGACGTTCGTATAATGGATTATGAAGATATTCCTTTCATATGCAAAGCAGATAATGATGAAAGCGAAGGAAATATAGTATATTTGAGAAATCAATTAGATAATCAAAAGAAACAAGAATGCAGTGCATTATTGGCATTGTACAATGGCGAGATAGCAGGATATGTATTTTTGTACTACAAGTGCAGATGGGGTGGTTTGGCTAACTGTGATTTGCCATGTGTTATAGATTTAATGGTCTTTGAGAAAAATAGAAAAAACGGGATAGCAACTGCTTTAATGGACGTCGCAGAAAAAATCGCGAAAGAGCATAATAATAAAGTATATTTAGATGTCTGTTTGAACAGTGAATATGGACCGGCTCAACGATTATATGTAAAAAGGGGATATGTACCCGATGGAAAAGGTGCATATTATGAGGAAAAAATTTGTGAAACAAACGCCATTTGCAGGAATGATGATGAATTGATATTATGTCTGGTAAAAGAATTATGAGTGAGATAAATATCAATTTGACGGAACAATAACTTTCAATTTGTGGAGGTGACAATACTATGAAAGTAATGTTGACAAGCGGTATGTGTGTACTCAGTTACTGGAAAAAAATAAAGTCAATGATATCTAAGAAGGAAAAAAGAGTAACTAAGGTAATAACTGTATGTGGCAGTTACAAGTTCAAGAAGGAAATGTTAGAAATAACAGAAAAACTGACACTTGACGGAAATTGTGTGCTGAC
>CALWLV010000258.1 GCA_944381595.1 uncultured Roseburia sp. | reverse complement strand
ATGATGATTTTTATTTGCCGGTAGAAGAATTTATAGCAAAGCATATTGCAGACAAATAGAGAATGGGAACATCGCAGAATACTGTTGGGATAAAATCATTGGATGCATAAGCAGACACACGTCGGTCAGAAAATTCTGTAAGCGGAAATTTTGTTCAATTACAGAGCGGTAAAAAATGTTTGAGGTATTGAAAATATGGACTTTAAATTGTCAAAGGATTGGAAAGATGTACAGGATTTAATAATATATGGTTTCGGAAAAGTTGCTCACGACAATATTAGATTTTTTAAAAATAACTTTCGGATAGTATACATTGTCGACAGCGACCCGAAAAAGTGTGGTTGTGAGTATGAGGGTATTCCGGTTAAGCATGTTGATGAGGTAAAGGGTGAACTTAACAGATATAAAATTGTCATTATGACGGCTAACCGCAACGCTCTATTAGTTGGAGATGCACTTGAGAAGCTTGGTCTGGAAAATGGGAAGGACTTCTGTGCAATGGAACAGTTTTTGACAGAGTGGTTTTGGATGTATAAAAACAGAGTTTGTCTCATGGAAGTACACAGCACGATAACTTCAAGATGTACATTGAATTGCAGGCATTGCAATATGTTTATGCCATTTTATAAAAAGCATGTTGATTATACTGCGGAGGAAATTCTTAGAGATTTGGACCTTCTATTCAGGCATGTTGATTATATTGCCGCTTACAAAATACTTGGCGGAGAGCCGTTGATTAACAGACAACTTCCTAAGATGCTTTCTATGATTGGTGAAAAGTACGGAGACAGGATAGGAAGTATCGGAATCATAACAAACGGAACAATATTGCCGGGAAAAGAGCTGATTGATGCTGCGAAAAAATTTGACGTCAAAATTGATTTCAGTGACTATACAGATGTGGTTGACTATGAAGACAAATTTAATAAGGCGGTTGAAACAACAAAGCAAGCAGGTCTGCGTTACACTGTAAACAGGTCTTTGAGGTGGTGTGATTTCGGGTTTCCTGTAAATAACCGCTGTTATCCTTTTGAGGAGATCAGGCAGCATATGATGTCCTGCGGACCGATTTTTCACGGGCTGAATGACGGAAAATATTATTATTGTCATGTTGCATGGAGTGCTGATAAAGCTAAGCTTTTATCAACAGTTCCGGATGATTATATAGACCTGACAAAGCTTGAAAGCAGCGATAAGGCAAAGGAACTTATTCTTGAACACAGCAGAGGTAATCTTGCAAAAGGCTTTGTAAAGCTGTGCAAGGTGTGCGGAGGCTGCGGAAACGATAACACGGAATTTGTCAGAGCAGCAGAACAGGTGGTGCGGAATGGAATTGAAGTCTAAATATGAGATTGAAATAGAAAATTTCAGGAAAGCATTTTCCGAGCAAAAGAGTAAGCGTATAGCGATATATGGAATGGGAAGGAGAACAGCAACTCTTCTTCCGGGTATAACAGACTATAATATAGTTGGGCTTCTCGACAGGGACAGCAATAATATAGGAAAAGAATTATGTGGAATTAAAGTTATTTCTATAGAGAATATAGGTGACATGGCAGATTTAATTGTTATTAATTCTGACCCGTCCAACTATGAAATTATTTATAAAAGAATATCCTCTGTAAGTATTCCAGTGTTTTATGCCAACGGGGAAGAAGCACATTTAAAGACTGTTGATGCTTCTTATATGGATAATTCATATTGGAAAAGCAGCTTTGAGGATTTAAAAAAGTGTGTTGAAAATTCGGAGATTGTATCGTTCGATTTGTTTGATACACTGATTATGCGCAGGGTTTTTTCTCCTGAAGATGTGTTCGGGCTGTTAGGTAAAAAAGCAGAGGCAGAGTTTAATATAAAGGGGGTTGCTGATGTGAGGAGACAGATTGCGGCGAAATGTGACGCCTTTGCTTCACTGGAGGAAATATATGTAAAAATCAGGCAGGAATTGCAGCTTACGGAGGAAATGACCAAAAAGCTCATTGAGCTTGAAAAAGATATCGACATTAAACTTTGTGTGCCGCGCAGAAAAATAGTAGAGCTTTTTAATTATTCGGTGGCGTTGGGAAAAGATACATATATTGTCAGTGATATGTATTACGGCAGAAAGGATTTAGAAGCTCTTCTTAATAAATGTGGAATTAAAGGAATACAGCCGGATAATATTTGGGTTTCCTGTGAACGGAAGAGGGATAAAATTACCGGCTCAATGTGGCAGATGTTTGCCGACTCGGTGGTAAAAGGCAGAAAATGCATCCACATGGGAGACAATATAAAAGGTGATGTGAAAAATCCAACACATTTTGGAATTGAAACGGTTTATGTAATGAGTGGAAGGGATATGCTGCTTAATTCGTCAGTCCGTGAGCTTGCTTCGGATATAATAACGGCAGAGGATAGCGTATGTGCAGGGCTGTTTGTGTCAGAGGTGTTTAATAATCCTTATGCTCTGTGCAAATCAAAAGGAAAGATTGTGTTTGCAGACAGTGAAGTATACGGTTACAGTGTATATGGTCCGATGATAACAAAGTTTCTTATATGGTTATATTGTAATTCTCATAAGGACAGTATTGACACATTGCTGTTTTTTGCAAGAGACGGGTATTTCCTTGAATATGATTACAGGGAGCTGATGAAGTTACTGGGAGATGTTAATTGTCAGAGGACAGAATATCTTCCGATTTCGAGGAGACTGATATATCTTGCCTCAGCTGAAAATGGGGAAGATTTCAGAAGGATAGTTGCTTTTCCGTATGTGGGGACTTTCCGTGATTATATGTATTCGCGATTTAATATACATGTTACAGATAAAAGTAAAAGCTATAATGGCAAGCTGGTTAATGCCGTCGGCGATGCGGACAGACTTATGGAATGGATAGAGCCATACAGGCAGGATATTGTAAAAGAAATAGCACTGGAAAAGCATAATTATATAAAATATCTCGAAAAACACGGCCTGTTTGACGGAAAGCGAACCTTTGGAACGGTGGATCTCGGATATTACGGAACAAATCAGTTTTATCTTCAGAAGCTTTTAAATAAAAAGCTTGAGGGGTACTGTGTTTACGCATGTTTATCTCAAAATAATGTTTTCATAAATGAAATATCAATGAAGGGCTGTTTTCAGCGGGATGATGACCCTGCTGCCGAGAGAAGCCTTATCAAAAAGAAAAATATGTATGTGGAGACATTTTTGACGGCTCCATATGGAATGATACGATATATAGATGAAAATATGAACATGGTATGTGAACCTGATAAGAAAAGCCAGAAGAATTTTTGGATAAAAGAAAAGGTGAATGAAGGCGTTCTTAGATACCTCGCAGATTATGTGTCACTGCTTGACAGAAATGGTATAATGAAGACAAATAATACGATAGAAGAAAAATTGTTTTATCATATTTTAAATGGAATGGCTGATATTTCAAAAGAAATACTAGAGGGATTTTATTTCGACAATGACTTTATCGGTGGAAGAGAAATCGGTGTAGAGGCTTAAAATGTTTTTAAAGATATGGTACGGAGATTGATATGATAGAAATTGACAGGATAACACTTAGGAAAATTCAGATGATACAGGTAGAAATGCTGGAGGAAGTCGACAGAATCTGTAAAAAGTGTGGTATACATTATAATATAATAGCAGGAACTCTTTTGGGCGCAGTCAGACACGGAGGATATATTCCGTGGGATGATGATGCAGATGTGGCAATGTTGAGAGAGGAGTATGAAAAGTTCAGGAAGGCGTGCAGGACTGAGCTTGACACTTCAAGATTTGAATTTCAGGATGACAGGTGTACGAAAGGCTATAGGTGGGGATACGGAAAGCTGAGAAGAAAGAACACATTGTTTTTGAGGGAACACCAGGAGCATATGCCGTACTTTCAGGGGATATTTATTGATATCTTTCCGCTCGATTCAGTACCTGACAATTATATTTTGAGGAGTCTTAAGAATTTTGAGTGTTTTTGTGTAAGAAAGCTTCTTTGGTCGAGAGTAGGAAAGACGGCAGATAAAAAAATATATATGAGACTGTGGTTTTCGTTGCTTGACAAAATTCCGGAAAAAAAGGTACTGAGATATTATCACGGAATGATACGAAGGGCTTATGGAAAGAAAACAAGAATGGTAAGAATTCTTACGTTTCCTGCTCCGAACGGTGAATATGGGTATCTGAGAAGTTGGTATGAGAACAGCCAGGATACGATGTTTGAGGGAAGATGTTTTCAGGGTATCAGGGACTATGACAGTTATCTCAGCTTTAAGTTTGGTGATTATATGACGCTGCCACCTGTTGATAAGAGAAAGGTACACCCGGTGAGCGCAATAAAAATAGTTGATGCTGAAAAGTATACAGATGTTAGATGAATTTGAATGGAGAATAAAATGGAAAAATGTTATTTGTTTGGTGGAGGAAGTAATGCATATGGAGTAATTGAGTATATTGGGAAAAATAATATAATTGCAGTTGTTGACAATGAACCTAAATTACAAAATGAATATATACAGAATGTTCCGATTTATTCGTTTGAAAAGTTTCTATTAGCTTACACAGGGGAATTGATTGTAATTACTGCGGCTATGTACGGTGAGATTGTTGAGCAGCTTGAGGCAAATGGAATTAATCATTATACAATAGCTCCTTTAATTATAATGGGGATGGCAGAAGAAAAACAGATAGCGAATGAATATGAGCTGAATGACTGTAAGAAAATATATTTTTTAGGATATAATATATTGACGGAGCGTATTTCGGAATATTTGTTGGAGAAAGACCCAGATAAAGAATTGTGCATTATAGATGATAAAGACCAGTTTCTTCAATATATACCTGAAAGATATAAATTAGTTCCTTATGATAAAGTGACAAAAAATGATATTGTTGTTGTATGCAAAGAGAAATTAGATGAAAAAGATTTGCTGTTTATACAGTCAAATAATGTATATGATGTATATGATGTAATTCCTAAAAAAAATAAGATATATGGAGAGCGGCTTGAAAGGTTAAAGGATAGTCATAAGAATGAAAAATGCTTTATTATTGGAAATGGTCCAAGTCTTGAAATAAAAGATTTGGAGAGAATACATGATTTGAAAATTGATAATTTCGGGATGAATTTAATTTATAATATATATCCTATGACAAAGTGGCGGCCTACATATTATGTTATTACGGAATATAATCTTTTTCGTACATATTACAAAGAATTAAGCTTGTTAGAACATAAAAATATGTTTATAAAAAACTTTTTTTGTCTAAAGAAAAGTGATTATTTTAATGAGACATTATATTATACAGGTTATGCAAGGAGAGCATACCATGAAGATCAGAGATTTTCAGAAGATATATCTAAAATTGTATATTCGGGATATTCAGTTATGTATGATGCTATACAGCTTGCTGTCTATATGGGATATAGTGAGATTTATCTGATAGGAGCAGACTTTAATTATCTGGGCTCTCCGGAGGAAAAAGGGAATCATGTATATGATAATTATATGACAGAGAAAAGAAAATTTGCAGGAAAGAGCTATATTGATGCGTCAATGAAAGCACTTAGATTGGCCAGAGAGTATGCAGATGCACATGGTATAAAAATATATAATGCTACCAGGGGAGGTAACTTGGAAATTTTTGAGCGTGTGGATGTTGATATTATTTTTGAACAATGCAAGGAGAAAAAATTATGAAATGTAAACTGTGTGGAAGCAATAAAGTAAAAATAATATATAACGGACTCATACGAGATGGAGGATTGGGAAAATATACCTCTAAAGACATACCTATATATCAATGTGAAGATTGCAGTGTGATTTGGCATGAAAAAGGAGCGATAGATGATATAAAAAAATATTATGAAAGTAAAGAGTATAGGAATTCTTTAGAAGGAAGTTCGGAAGAAGAGGAGTTTTATCGACTTCATGATAAAGAGAATTTGGACAAGTTTAACTATACAGGAACAGAGCTTTTCAGACATAAAAAGGTAGCGGATATAGGGTGTGGATGCGGTGCGTTTCTGGATTTCTTAAAAGGAGTTGCTGATACTATTATTGCAATAGAACCGTCAGAGACATATAGAAACATTATGGATAGAAAAGGGTATAAAACTTATGCTTATGCCGAAAATGCTATAAAGGATTTTAGAGAGAAAATCGATGTAGTGACATCATTTGATGTAATAGAACATGTGGAGAACCCGGTGATGTTCCTGCAGGATGTATATAATTTGCTTAAGGTAGGTGGGAAGGCCGTTATTGGGACACCAACCGATGCTCCTGTCATGAGAATGTTGTTAGGTGAATTATATGAACAAAAATTGTTGTTTAGTACTCAGCATCTTTGGATATTTTCGGAAAAAAATTTAAAAAGTATGTCAGAAAATATAGGCTTCAGCAATGTAGATGTTAAATATTTTCAAAGATATGGAATAGGAAATATGCTTGGATGGTTAAAGGATAGAGAGCCTAGAACAGAGGGAAAGATTCCATTTCCTGCTGATACAATAAGTGAAGTTTGGAAAAAACAGTGCGAAGCATATAAAGCTTCAGACTACATTGTTTTGTATGTGACAAAATGAGGGAGGTTAATTGTGAAAATAGTATCATTTATACCCATTAAATTAAATAATCAAAGATTGCCCGGAAAAAATCTTATGGAATTAGAGGGAAAACCGCTATGTAATTATATATTTAACACGATTAATAGCGTGGATTTGATTGATGAAAAGTATGTATATTGCAGTGATGACAAGATTAAAGACTATATTCCAAATGGCATAAAATATTTGAAGAGAGATAAATATTTGGACGGTTTTCAGGTTAAAGGACTGGAAATTATCGATTATTTTGTTAAGGACGTGGATGCTGATATTTATGTTTTAACACATGTAACACAGCCTTTTACTTTGGCTAAATCAATTAAAAAGGGGCTTGAAAAGGTTGTGTATGAGGGGTATGATTCGGCGTTTAGCTGTGTAAAACTTCAGGATTATTGTTGGTATAAGGGGAAACCTTTAAACTATGATATGAAAGATATTGTTACCACACAGAATTTGGAGCCAGTGTATATGGAAACAGGTGCATTTTTTATTTTTCGAAAAGAAGTATTCACAAAGCTTCATCAAAGAATTGGAGTTAATCCATACATGTGTGAAATAAGTCAGATAGAAGCAGTTGATATTGATACATATGAAGATTTTAAATTTGCAGAAGCTGTAGCACATTTTCTTAATAAATAAATTGGACGGTGATGTAATGAAAGGTATTCAGGTATTAGATTGCACGTTGAGAGACGGCGGAAGAATTATTAACTGTGAATTTGATGATACAACGATTATGGGAATGTCAAAAGAATTGGCAGCATCGGGAATTGACATAGTTGAAATGGGATTTTTAAGGGATTCCAGTATGGTTAATTATAAAGGGAACACAACTTTTTTTACTCATATATCTCAAATAACACCGCTTATTCCAAAAGAATATAAAAATACGCTTTATGTAGCATTTATAGATTTTAATATGTATAATTTTGATGATTTAAGCGTATGTGACGGAACAGGTATAACTGGTATAAGAGTGGGATTTACAAAAAAACAGTTTACAGAGCAGAAAAGTGACTTAGTTAAATCTTTAACAACAGTAAAAGACAGGGGATATAAGTTATTTGTACAGGGAGTAAATTCATTGGCTTATTCTGACAGAGAATTGCTGGATTTACTTGATATGATTAACGAAATAGAGCCGTTTGGTTTTGGTATTGTAGATACATACGGTGCAATGTATTTAGAAGATTTAGTGCATTACTATAATGTTGTTGATTATAATTTGAAATCTTCTGTAAGCATAGATGTTCATTCACATAACAATTTTCAGTCATCGTTTGCTTTTGCACAGGAAATTATCAGGCTTGCTAATGGTAAAAGGAATGTTATTTTAGATGCGACTTTAAATGGAATGGGAAAATGTGCTGGTAATCTTAATACTGAGTTGATTGTCGACTATTTAGTCAGGAAAAAATATTATGATTACAATATAGATAAAATACTTGATACAATAGACAGATATTTGGCACCATTAAAAGAGAGATATAGTTGGGGATATTCTATACCTGCATTTATGGCTGGAATATATAAATCTCATCCAAATAATATAATTTATTTAACAGAAAAATATCGTTTAAACAGCAGAGACATTAAATATATTATTTCAGAAATAGATGAGGAAACAAGACAGCGTTATGACTATGATAATTTGCAAAAGATATATAAGGAATATAATGAAAATCGCATAGATGACCAAGAGTCTGTGGAAAAAATAAGAAATATATGCAAAGAGCGTTCTGTTGTAGTATTAGCTCCAGGAAAATCTGTTGATGAGTATGAACAGAAAATAAGTGAGTGTATCAGCAATGAAAAAGCAGTTGTAATCAGTGTCAATTTTATACCGAGAAAAATACCATGTGATTTTTATTTTTATGCGAATACAATTCATTGGGAAAAAGTAAGTGATTATATTGAAAGAGATAAATGTATTTTATCATCTAATATACATACAGAAACGGAAAATACAATAATGGTTGATTATTCATCAATTATAGAAGAAGATAGCAGGCTTTATGATAACAGTACGATTATGCTTCTTAATTTACTAAAAAAAGCGGAACCGTCTAAAATTTTTATAGCAGGTTTTGATGGATTAAGACAGCAGCAGGAAAATTATGTTGACAATTCGTTTTTAAATATTCATCATACAATGTCTATTGATGAAATTAATGAAGAAGTAAAGAAGTTGTTTGAAATATTTAAGAACAAAACAACTAATAAGATTAATGTACAATTACTTACACCAAGTTTATATGAAGAAAAGTTATGACAGTGAGGATAAAAATGATGAAAGATATAAAGATGAGTTATTACATCAGATCCAGGTTTGGAAAACATAAAAAAGCAGTGCATTGAGTTAAATATACCGGAAAATAAAATAATAACCAGTTTTATAACTTTTCCGTTAGAGGCAAGGAAGGTTTTTTAGAAAAACTTTCATCAATACAGAGTGGTCTTTCACTTGATGCAGAAATTGCTGAGGCTGGTGTGTTGAAAGTAAATTTTCAAGTGATGTAGCTGGAGATTATAATAATACATCTGTGGAATTAGTTATGGGAAAAATGTTTTATCCGGAAAAAAAGTACATTTTGTTTTGTGAATTTGGATATGGATTTATATGAGCTTGCATATCAAGGATTAAAGTTTTTTGAAGATAAAATGGTGAAAGCGGAGTAGTCTTAGTGCATGGTTATTTTGCTGAAAACATCTGGAAGAGGAGAATTGATTTGATTAAGGTATTAATATTGGATGTGGATGGAACAATGACGGATGGGAAATTGAATATTTCCAATTCTGGTGAGTTGTTTAAAAGCTTTAGCGTATTGGACGGTTATGCCATAGTTAATATTTTGGAGGATTTAAATATAGTACCTGTTATTTTAACGGGAAGAAAATCTGAAATAGTTGAAAGACGTGCGGAAGAATTGGGAATAAAAGCTGTTTTGCAGGGAAGCAGCAGAAAATTTGAGACATTGGAGAATTATCTAAAAAAAGTTGAAATATCATGGGATGAAGTGGCATATATGGGGGATGATTTGAATGATTATGAATGTATGCTCAGGGCAAAAATAAAAGGATGTCCATGTAATGCTGTGAAAGAAATAAAGGAAATATCTGACTATATAACAACGCGAAAAGGCGGAGAGGGCGCGGTGAGGGAGTTCATCGAATGGATTAGAGACATTAAAATAACCATGCACCAAGATATATGAAATTATTGAAAGTTGTATAGAATATTTACAGTTAAATAAAAGAGTTTAAGGAGAATTATGTTAAAAAGGACTGCGATTTATTGTTTTTTTTCAAAAACCGGAAAGGTATATAGTGAAACATGCAGACAGATTTATGATTTAAGAAAAAATACAGATTATTTAATCATAGTAATCAACGGTGAGGCTGAAAATGCGGAATGTTTTAATATAGCTGATCAGGTTGTCAGAAGACCTAATAGAGGACTTGATGCAGGCGCATACAGACAGATAATTTTAGATTCGGAATTTAGAAAAGTTATAGAAAAAAGTGATGAACTCGTGCTGTGTAATAATACATTTTTTGGACCATTTTGCGGGTTTAAAAAGATTTTTGACGAGATGGAAAATAAAGATGTGGATTTTTGGGGAATAAATATCTTTGAAAATGGGGTGATCAGACATATTCAGTCTTACTTTTTAGTGTATAGAAAAAAAATATTAAAAGATAAATTTTTCTATAGCTTTTTTCAAGATAAAATAGACGAGAATACCACTGATTATGATGAAGTTTGCTCTTGGTTTGAAAATATATTTTTTGAATTTTTAATATCAAAGGGTTATACATATGACTGTTATGTTAATAATCTTAGATACAAAATATATGAGTATCCGCAGAAGTGTTTGGAAAGTGGCTTACCTGTTTTAAAAAAGAAAGTGTTCGGAATTGCATATAAAAAAGAGTGTGCAATGGAAGCTTTAAAATATATAAAATATAAATATGACTATCCAATTGACGGTATTTTGTCAGAGATTGAAAATGAATATGGTTTACATATGACGAAAGGGGAAGTTGAGAGCTATAAAATATCTGAGGACGCTTGTCCTGTTGAGTATCCGGTGGCTGAAAAAAACTGGGAACAGATAGAAGCTTTTTGCAGTAAAAGCGATAATCTTTATTTTTATGGAACAGGTTATTATGCGAATACAGTATATAACAGAATAAAAAATCAATCAGAAGTAAAAGGGTTTGTTGTCACGGACAGTATTAATAAACGCAGTGAAATGTTTGAAGATAAACGTGTATATACGCTCGGTGAGTTAAAAAATAAAAATCATATTGATATATTAGTAGCCATGAGTAAACCTAACACAGATGCTGTTAAAGGCAGGCTGAGTGGTTTCAGAAATGTATTTGATTTGTGGGAATAAGTGTATTTCAGATTATTAGAATAAGGTGAAAAGGTATGAATGAGAAAATTATATTGTTTGGTGCAGGGGCTAATAAGAATAAAATATTTAATATTATTCTCAAATATGGCGGATTTGAAGTGGTTGAAATATGGGATAACAACTCTCAACTTCAGGGAACATTTTGTGAATTCCAAGGTAAGAATATATCAATAAAAAAGCCTTATTATCAAGATAAATATAATGTTTTGATTACAACAAATATCTATTATGAGGAGATAAGGCGACAGTTAGAGAAAGAGTTTTCCATACCACTTGAAAAAATAAAAGAATACAATTACATATATAAGAATTTTAAATCAGATATAATAGAAAAATATAAAGACTCAAAAGATTGCAGAATAAATAAGATATGCGAGTTTCTAAAAGATAATGAGCTGGATGTATTTTGTGGACAAATAGACAATAAGTATGATGAGGAATTATTTGAGATATATAAGGATGAGGATGCCGGATTGTTGTATTCGTATTGGAAAGGAAAAAAAATATATTTAAGCTCCAAATTTAAAGATGTAAAAAAGGCAAAAAGCTATTTATGCGGACTGTGCAGAGAGCAGGATGACGCTTCTCCTCATTGTTATAACATAGATAAATTGGATTTAGAAAGCGTGGATTTGGTTATTGATGGCGGATCTGCGGAAGGTTTCTTTGCATTGCAGGTAATCGATAATGTAAAAAAAGTATATTTAGTCGAAGGAGATGAAAGCTGGCTGGAGGCACTTAAATATACATTTGAGCCGTATAAGGATAAGGTCACAATAATTCCCAAATGGCTGGACAGTTCAGATGATGAAACCTGTATAACGTTGGATACTCTTGCGTTACAGGATGAGGAACTGAAAACTTTGCTTATTAAACTCGATGTTGAGGGGAAGGAATCGGATGTTATAAAAGGCATAGATAAATTGCTGAATCGGAACATGAATTTGACATGTATTGTGTGTACATATCATAGGTCAGAGGACGCACAGGATATTTCAGATTATTTCAAGTATAATAAATTTCGGACTTCTTTTACGGAGGGGTATATGTTTTTTCCATATTCAGGAGAAATAAAACCGGAATTGAGAAAGGGTGTATTAACTGCCGTAAGAAATCTTAGATAAGCGAGAGGAATAAGGATAAAAATGAAAAAAGTCATGTTATGGGGGCTGGGAAAATATTCGGATATTGTATTCGATTCCTTAAAATCAGATATGTGCGAATTGGTGGGAGCAGTTGATTCGAATGAGGAAAAGCAGAAAAAACTTTGGAAAAACAAATTTGAAGTTATTTCTCCTGAAAAAATTCCGACTGACAACATTGACTACATTATTGTTACGGCTTTGCATTCTGAAAGTATTGAAGAACAGATTAATGAAAAAGGAATTGAAGCGGCGAAAGTTATATATTTTTGGCGTCAGGACATTAGTCAGTTTGAATTTATAAATGGTGATAAAAAGGAAATATTTTGGTTGAAAAGGGAACTCGAAAAATATAAAAACAGGGCAGATAATGCTCCCTACGAATTCGGTGAGTACACAGGGCCTACTATCAAGTCATCATTTGAACTTCTTGAGCTTATAAGAGATACAAGGGCATCACTGTGCAGATTTGGAGATGGGGAGTTTGAAATAATTCTTGGAAATAAGCGTTCATGGTTTCAAAAAAGGAACCCTGAACTTTCTGTGAGATTAAGAAGTATATTAAATTCTGATGCTTCAAATACTATCATTGCTGTTGCTGATAATTACGGAAGCTTGGAAAAATATACCGAAGAGGCTGCGGATGCAATTCGGGGATACATGAGAGTTGAAAAAAGAAAGCAGCATATGGAATTACTTGATTTAAGAAAGACATACTATGACGCATATGTTTCGAGACCATATATGATATATAGGGACAAGGATAATGCAAGAAAGGTATTTGAAATGTATGGACGTATATTCGAGGAGAGGAACATTCTGCTTGTCGAAGGGCAGCATACAAAGTCAGGATATAAAAATGACTTATTTGTTAATGCAAAAAAGATAAACAGAATACTCTGTCCGGATTATGACGCATATCTGTATTATGAGGACATTTATAATTCGGTTATAAAATATGCGGATAAGGAAACTCTGATTATTATTTCTCTGGGAGCTGCTGCGACAGTGCTGGCATATGATTTGGCAAGGGAAGGCTATCAGGCACTTGATTTTGGTCAAATGGATAATGAGTATGAATGGTATAAAAGAAAATGTTCTAAGAGAGAGGTTATTTCAGGCAAAAGTGTTTCAGAACTTTCATGGTATAAATATCCGAAAGAAGATGAATTAGATTTGGAGTTTCGAAGCCAGGTGATCTGTGAAGTGGGTATATAATGTCTGTGAATCATATTGTGTTTAATAGGAGTGGTAATTCAAATGAAGTGGACCAATAGAGGAAATGAAAATATACCATATGTAAATATTGCTGATATGGTAAAACAAAATCCGGCTTTTTGCATATATGGTGCTGGAAAATTTGGAAATGAACTTTATGGATTGTTGAAGAAATTTGATTTGTTCGACTGTTTTATAGATAACAGTGTGGAAAAGCAGAGAAACGGATATAACGGAGAGATAGTAATATCAGAAGAGGACTTCTGGAAAAAGCCAGTCAGACCATTTATTGTAATTGCCGCTTCTGCTGCAAATACGAGTGATATAAAAAAACATTTGCAGGAAAAGGGATTGATATATGACAGAGATTTTTTTACATTTAAAGAGTTTATCAACAAGGTATTTCCGGTCATAGCATATTTTGTATTTGATCAAACATATGTGAATTTGACTCAGATTTGCGTCACTGAAAGATGTTCACTGAAATGTAAAAAATGTGCACATGGCTGTTATGCCGTCAAAGCGGACAATGAGGATTTAACACTTGAGCAGGTGAAAAAGAGTGCGGATGCCTTCTTTTCAAAGATTGACTATATATGCGAGTTTGTATTGATTGGCGGAGAGCCTCTTTTGTACAGGCAGCTTGCGGAAGCAGTTGAATACATAGGAAGTAAATATCGGGATAAAATGAATATATTTTCAATCACAACAAACGGAACAATAAAACCATCGGACAGGCTGCTGAGTGTCTGCAGAAAGTACGATGTTTTGTTCAGAATTTCAAATTATTCAAAGCAGCTTCCAAGACTGGAAAAGCAATACAGGATATTATCGGAGTTGTTTGACGAAAACGGAGTAAGATATAATATAGGTACTCAGGATACTTCGTGGATGGATTATGGGTTTGAATATGTAGACAGAAACGGTACGGAAAAAGAACTCATTGCTGTATTTGACAGCTGTGATACGCCATGTCATGAGATTAGGGAAAATAAATTTTATTTTTGTGTAATGGCTAGAAGTGTTGCGGAAAATCTGTCAAAAAATGTTGGAGAAGATGATTATCTTGATTTTGACAAATTAGTTTCTCCTGATTGGAAGAGAGAGTTATTGGAATTTATATTAGGGTATTCACAAAAGGGCTACCTTGATATGTGTAATTACTGTCACGGTGCGGAGTGTTATAAGCATCCTATCCCAGTAGCCGAACAGTTGAAATTGAATTAAATGATAGAAAGATAAGAAAGGCTAACTCAATTACATTTTGTGTTTTGATTAGAGTATGTGTGCAGATATGAAAGAAGAAATTAAAGTGTCGGTAATTATCCCGATTTATAATGTCGAGATGTATTTAGAACAGTGTTTAAACAGCGTTATTTCTCAATCATTGAAGGATATTGAAATAATATGTGTGGAGGATTGCTCTACGGATAATTCATATAATATTTTAGTTGATTTGGCGTGCTCTGATTCCAGAATTAGAATAATTAAAAATGAACATAATATGGGATTGTCAGAGACTAGAAATAATGGAATTAAGGCTGCAACAGGAAAATATATTTTTTTCTTGGATTCAGATGATTATATTGAATTTAATGTGTTAGAAAATTTATATACTTTGATTGATAATAAAAATTTGGATGTTTTATTCTTTGGCTTTAACGAACATTCTCTCGAGAGAGGAAAAATAAACAGGTATGAACGAAAAAACATTTATCCATTAATTTGTAGTGGAAAAGAATTTTTTATGGATTCCCTTAATAGTAAAATTATGATTACTGCAGCATGTACAGCAATTTATAAAAGAAATTTTATTATAGATAAAAAACTGACCTTTAAAAAAGATATTCTATATGAAGATGTGTTGTTTGGTTTTGAAGTATTAATGAGTGCCGACAGAGTATCAGGTATATCCGAAACCTATTATGAATATGTGAGAAGAAAAGATTCAATTACCTTATCTGACAGAAACTTGCAGAAGAAGGTTGTATCTAATTGTTTTATCATTAATTTTATATTCAATGAGACAAAGAAAATAACTGATTTTAAATTAATACAGGCAATTTCGAAATATGTAAATAATATCTGCAAAAGGCTTTATAATGATTATAAGCAGATAAAATTTTTTGATTGGAGTAATATATCCATTTATCAAGCGGAATACCTCTTGTTAAGAACCATATCATTAGGATTTTATAATGGTTTTTTTGGATATAAACTTCCTTTCAATGTAGTGCAGGATATTAAAAAGGCGGATTCTGTTGTAATTTATGGAGCGGGTAAAGTAGGTCAGGGACTATTGGAATTACTTGGAGAATATGATATTTCTGTTGATGGTTTTGCAGTTACAAAAAAAGATTGTAATGATTATGTTTCCGGGATAAAAGTTTATCAGTTAGATGAAATGAAGGATAAGAAGAAAGCATTAATCCTTATTGCAGTTGCAAGTGGTACAGCTAAAGAGATGTATGAAAATGCAAAGGGCCTGGGATTTGATAACATCTTGGATTTAAGTGTATATATTTAATGGTATATTGTAAGAGAGATTAAAATATGGTTAATTTGATAAATGAAGGTATAAAGGAGTTTTATAAAAAGGCTGAAAATAGAACGGTATATATATTTGGAGCATCAAAGAGGTTATATAATCATAATAATCTTATGCCAGAATATCCTTTAGAGGCAATTTCAAATTTTATTGTTGATAATGATGAAGAAAAATGGAATGGTTTTTTTTACATTAATGGGTATCAATTGCCCATAATATCTCCAGAAGAAATGTTAATTAATATCAAAAAAGAAGATATGATATTAGTCATGCCCAAATTTTATGGAGACGTAGTGAAACAGCTTGATTCCATTCCTCAATTAGATGGAATTGACTGTTATATTATAGATTATTTGTATCATTTTCTTGATAGTAGAGTAGATATGGATTATTTTGAAAGTTGTAAAGAGAACAAGTATTGTATGCCGGCTGTTATTCATTATTGTTGGTTTGGTAACAATGATTTGCCTGCAGAGTATATAGGTTATATTGAAAGTTGGAAGAAATTTTGCCCTGATTATAAAATTATAAGATGGGATGAATCAAACTATGATGTGACAAAACATCCTTTTTTAAAAAAAGCATATGAGAATAAAAAATGGGCATTTGTATCTGACTATGCCAGGTTGGATGTAATATATAATTATGGTGGTATATATTTGGATACGGATGTTGAGCTGTTGAAGAACATTGATGAGTTACGAAAATTTCATGCGTTTTTTGGCTTTGAATCGGAAAATTATATAAATACTGGTTTGGGGTTTGGAGCAGAAAAAGGTAATGAACTAATTAAAGAGTTGTTGAAAAGCTATGATATTTTAGGAAATGATAGTTATATATCATGTCCAATTGTGCAGACGGCTGATATGCGAAGATTTGGATTAAAACAAAATAATACATTTCAAATGCTTACATATGGAAAAGCTGCTATTCTTCCAACAGAATTTTTATGTGGAATAGAATGGTATTTTAGAACAAAAAAAATAACAGATAATACATATTCTATCCATCATTATAGCGCCAGCTGGGTAGAGAATAAAAATTTTTATTGTATAGAGGATATCCATACAAGAATGTTAAAAGGGGGATTGGAATGATTAAAGTATCTGTGATTATGCCGTCTCTTAATGTTGTGGATTATATTGATGAGTGTCTGCAAAGTGTTGTGAAGCAGAGTTTAAAAGAGATAGAAATTATATGTATTGATGCAGGCTCAACGGATGGAACGTATGAAAAAATTAAAGAATACAGCGATAAAGACAGCAGAATTTCTTTGGTATTATCTGATGTTAAAAGCTATGGAGCACAGGTTAATATTGGAATAAAATTAGCAAGAGGGAAATATGTCGCAATAGTTGAAACAGATGATTTTATTGATGAAAATATGCTTGAAGATTTATATGAAAAAGCAGAACAATATAAACTGGAGTTTATCAAAGGCGATTATGAATCTGTAGTTAGTGGAAAAGATGAAAAATATGAAAAACGTGTGACAAGAATGTTTCCGCGGTCACTGGAGCATTTATATAATATAGTTTTGAAACCAAGAAAAATCCCACTCCTCCATATTATGGGATTAAATATATGGAGAGGAATTTATAATAGAAAATTTTTAATTAATAATGAAATTTATCTCAATGAAACGGAAGGGGCAGCCTTTCAGGATACGGCATTTTATCATCAAATTGTATTTCAGTCTGCGAGAGCTATGTTTGTCAGGAAACCATACTATAAATACAGACTTGACAGACTTGAATCATCGTTTCGAAATAGTAATACTTTGATTTATACATATGATGAATATAAATATTTGCTTATAAATAAACAACTCGAAAGTTTTGATATAAGTAAGGGACATTTACATTTTATATATGTAAAAATGTTTAAAGAATTTCTAAAACATTTAAAACAATATATGTGGTCGAATCATTACACAATAGAATCGTTTGAAAGTATAAATTATATCATTGAGTGGTTTACAGTAAAATTAAATAAAGCAGTAGAAGATAATTTAATAACCAATCATGATTTTTCCGAAACAGAATGGAATGAACTTAATTATGTCAGTGATTCACCAAGTATGTTTATGAATCTATGCAGAAAGATGGATGCAATTAAGTCAGATAAAAAAAATAAATTTTGGGAGAGCATATTGAATAAAAAGGTTATTATATTTGGAACCGGTGTATATGGCAGGAGAGCATATAAGGTCCTGACTGATAGAGCTGTTCACGTGGTGTGTCTTTGTGATAATAATGATATGATAACACAGTTTGAGGATAAAAGAGTGTTCAAACCGGAATACTGTGTCGAAAAATATCCGGATGCATATTATGTAATTGCAAATAAATATCATGCTGACGATATGATGATACAGCTTGAGGGATTAGGGGTTGCGCCAGCTATGATTGTAAAATATAATATTGATTATGTATAAAAAGGACAGTAAAGATATGAATTATAATGAATTATTAAAAGAAACAAATGAAGTTTATGACAGACTTCAAGACGATATTTCCAGAAAAATATACAGAGCAAGAGTTATGAATAGTCTGACATATGATTATAACTATATAACGGAGATAGCGGTGGATGGTATAGACGTTTTAGAATATTTAAGAAAGGAACTTGAACCGTATATTAAAGAAAAGAGGAAGATAATACTGGATGGTGCAGGGTATTATGGCAAAAGCATAAAAATGACATTGCGTGATGTTGAATTTGAATGTTTTAGTGATAAAAAAGTAATTGACGGCACATTAATGGGAATACCTGTACTATCAAGAAAAGAGGCGGCAAAAAAATATCCGGATGCTTTATTTGTGATAACATCTTTGGTATATGATAAAGTAATAAGAAAGGAGTTAGAGCAGCTGGGTGTAGATCATATATTGGATTTTGGAGAGTATCTTAATAGAAACAGTAAAATAAGAGACAATCAGTATTATGATGTATTTCAATTTAATGATCATGAAATAATAGCAGATGTAGGATGTTTTGATTGTTTTTCAATGATGCAGTATTTTAAATATGCCAATACCAGATATGATAAAATCTATTCTTTTGAACCTGAGCCAAAGCAATATGTAGCTTGCAGGGATATTATAAGTAACTCAAAATATGAAAACTGGGAAATATATAATTATGGAGTCTGTGATAAAAAAGGTAAACTATTTTTTGCTTCAAATAATAGTTGCACAAAAATCAGTGATGATGGTGAGATAGAAGTAGATGTTATCAGACTGGATGATTTCTTTAAGGACAAAGAGATTCCTACATTTATTAAAATGGATATAGAAGGAGCTGAATTGAAAGCTTTAATGGGTTGTTCCGATATTATAAGGAAATACCAACCGAAACTGGCAATATGTGTATATCATAAACCGGAAGATATATTTGAAATTCCACAATATATTCTTTCGCTTAATTCACGATATAAAATGTATTTGCGACATTATTGTAATTTAGTTAATGAAACAGTTTTGTATTGTATATAAATATTGCAGTACTTTTGACAGGAGTAATGATATGAATACGCAGGAGATGGTTAGAGATTTTTCTAAAGGTTTATTTGTATGGTATAAATTTAAAAATGATTCCAATATTTTATTAGTGTTTCATGAACAAGCGGATAGAGCAATAGCAGAGTTTCTTCATAAGCAGGCTGGAAAAGGTTTATTTTGTACGGCATCCGTTAATGATATATTATCTTGTCAGAACGAAAAAAGTGTTAAATATGATTACATAGTAGCCATAGATGTTCTTGAGGTAATACAGTCGCCACAAACTTTATTATCAAAGCTTAGAGAACAGCTTAAACCTGACGGAAAGCTTCTTCTGGGAGCAGAAAACAGACTTGCGATTAAATATTTTTGTGGTGACAGAGACCCATATACAAATCATAATTTTGATGGTATTGAAAATTATCGCAGATTAACACAGGCTGATAAAAATGATATAACTGGAAGATGCTACTCAAAAGAAGAACTGAAAGACATGCTGTCAGAGGCAGGATTTCAGAATCATAAATTTTATTCTGTTATGCCTGATTTAAATGAGACACAGCTAATATATGCGGAGAGTTATATGCCGGTTGAAGAGTTGGCTATGCGTTATTTTCCGTTGTATAACTATCCGGACAGCGTATTTCTCAATGAACAGTTTTTATATACAGATTTAATTAAGAATGGTATATTTCATATTATGGCAAATGCATTTTTTATTGAATGTAGTTTATCGGGAGGGTTTGATAGTACGTTGCATTCAACGATATCTATGGACAGAGGTTTTGAAAATGCCCTTGTGACAAGTGTGTGTGAGGATAATGGAGTAAGAAAAGTATATAAAAAAGCAGTATATTTGGATGGAGCTAAGAAATTACAAATACTACAGGATAATTTGGATGACCTGCATAAGCGGGGAATTAATGTAGTTGAGTCGCACATAGACGGAGACAGACTTGTTATGCCTTATGTGGATAAACCGGTTGCGATGAAGGCATTAAAGGAGATAGCAAAGAGAGATAAGAATGAATTTATACATGCTATAGATGTTATGTATGATTTAATACTTATGTCATCAGAACATACGGATATCATATCTGAAAAAGATAAAAACAGTGCAAATGGAAGAGATTTGGGAATTATTCTTTCCAGGGGATATATTGACATGGTTCCGCTGAACTGTTTTTATGACGAATCAATAGAAAATCCAAGAGACAGATTTATATATTACGACCAGGAATTTTATTGGGAAAATTGTCCGGCAAAGGCTATATTATATCGTTCTATATCAATCATATATGATGGGACAGATAGAGAATTTGAAGAAGTAATACCTAAAAAAGTACTGTTGGAAAGATATGGACTTAATGAGTGCAGTGACATTTGGGAACGCATGTCTTCAAGATTTACAACGGTTCTTCGCAATCAGAAAGAACTGGAACAATATTATTATAACAAAAAATGCAATGCAAGAACAGTATATACAAACAGAGAGAAAATTAATTATAATGCTAAAGATTACAAGAAAATATTTGTTGATATATTTGAAGGGCTTGATGAGGCAGAACAGAAAGGAGTAAATAAAAAAATTATTTTATTCGGTTCAGGTATCTTTACAAACAGGTTTCTGGCACAGTTTGCAAATGATTATAAGATATATTCGATTATTGATAACAATAGTGCTAAGTGGGGAACGAAACTGGAGGGAATACCTATAAACTCTCCGGAAATTGTTAAAGATATGAAACCGGAAGAATTGCATATTATTATTTGTATAAAAAAGTATTATGGAGTTGTAAATCAGTTGAAAAATATGGGGATTAGTGATTATCATATTTTTGATCCCGGAAATGATTATCCTAATAAGCGGAGATTAAATGCACTAAAACATATTGATAGCTTGAAAGAAAATGGATTGAATGACGGCAACTCAAATACATGCATAACCAAAGACAAGACATATAATATAGGTTATATAGCTGGAGTGTTTGACCTTTTCCATATAGGGCATCTTAATATGTTTAAGAGAGCAAAAGAAATGTGCAATTACTTAATCGTTGGTGTTGTCTCAGACGAGGGAGTAAGACTTAATAAACAGGCGGAACCTTTTGTACCATTTGAAGAGAGGATTGAGATGGTGCGCTCATGCAGGTATGTGGATGAGGCGGTTAAACTGCCACTTAATTTTGCAGGAACACAGGATGTGTTTAAAGTGTATCATTTTGATGTTCAGTTTTCGGGAAGTGATTATGAGAATGATCCTTATTGGCTTTTGGAAAAGGAGTTTTTAGAGAAAAACGGTTCTACGATGATATTTTTTCCTTATACTCAGAGTACAAGTTCAACGAAGCTTAAACGATTAATTAATAAAAAACTACTATAAGATGTAAGTGCTTCCAAACAAGACGTATCAACAAAGAAAGTAAGAATTTGTAAAACTGTTAAATTAATATACAAATCTGTCGATATATTATTTGGATTGGAAGAGTTTCTGATTGCAGGAAAAATCAGTAAAAGAACATGGAGGTTGTAATATGGAGATGGATATAAGAGAACAGCAGATGGAACTGCTGAAATCTGTAGTAGAATATGCACCAAAGGCAGTTGGTGAATTGAAAAAACTTGCTCTTGAATTTTACGGAGTAAAGCAAGAGGATTCAGATGAGTATCTTAATTTTGTGCTTGAGAATAGTAACTGGTTGATTGAAGCACTGAATGCTACTTTGGATTTGTTGAATAAGGATAAGAAGATGATTGATAAAGATGAGGCAAATCAAATCATACTGAATCTGAATGATGCACTTGCTTCCAAGGTGGATGCTCGTATTGCAGATACGTTGGATAAAGAACTGATTCCACTTCTGGAGAATTTCTTACAGGCATCGCAGGAAGTGATTGCAATATAGAAAAAGAGCTCGATCGTTAAGAGATTTTCTCTGCGACCGGGCTTTTTATCATTATATTTTCTTAAGTATCGATGTCAATCTGGTAATGGAAGAGTGATATTTCAACACTTTTTCATGTCCGTTTTCTGCGATTTTGTTTCTGATATTATCGTTCCTCAGATAAAAATCAATTTTATCCATCATCTCATCCTGACTTCCCCAATAATCAAGATCTACACCTGGCTCAAAGTAATCAAATAGTTCTTCCTGATAATTCATGAGAAGGAAACCGCCAGCTCCCAACACATCCCATACTCGTTGTGATAATCCAGTTTCTATGGTCCGTGCGGTAATCTGAAGATTAATTTTACTGTTTGAAAATATTAACGGCATTTCCGTTAGTGATTTTGCAAATCCTTTATTCGTAACATGAGGGATGCAGGAAGTATTGCTGCCTGTATACAGATCCAAAGGATAACGGTCAGATATTCGTTTTAGTGAAGTAATTCGATCCAGTTCTGATACTTTTATACCAAGATACTGATAGGCAAGCACTGCTTTCTCATCCTTTCGTGCTTTTTCCGGAAATGTATACATTTTTTCATATTTTTTGAATTCAGCCACCATTTCGTCTGTTAAGCATTCATAGATAAAATTTGCACCATAGACCTGCAGCTGGCTTTGAATCAGTCCGTCAAAATAACCTCTCATATAAGGAGGAAGGTTTTTGACATGATTATACGGACATTTTTCGGTATATAAGGACCCGATAAATGAGATATCACACGCATATTTAGAAGTTTCTGTCTGTTGGCCTGATAAAGCCTTTTCAATGGTTTGTATGTCAGCACATAAAGGCATATGGAAAATACAATCCGGATTGTCTGCCTTGTGACGATTGTACAATGCCTTATCAAAGATAAAGATGCGGTTATAGGGATTTCTGACGGTATCAGAATATAACTCCAATACAGGACTATCTACAATCATGCTGACATAAGGAATATGGGATATATTGCATAGTGCTGAAATAATGGGATAATAATTAATACTCATTACAAACATGACAGGTGTACGCTCAAGAATTGTTCTGACATTCTCAAACATGATTTGGGGTGAAATGTTTTTCTGTGTCATTTCTGTTGTTTCTTCTATTACGTTAATATCCAATGCTTTTAATGCATTGATGTACATAGGTTCACAAATACTGTTATACCGGTAGAATAATACATTCATAAATAACCTTAACCTCCTTTTTTCATGATATATTTTATTATACTTTCAAGTATGCTTAAACGCAATAAAAATGTCAGAGTGTTTAGGATAGTAGCCAGTCAATCAGGTACAGGGACTTGATTCCATCATATGAGTTGATGTAGTTCCTATCCATCGACAATATAATTTTTTCGTAGTTGTCTGGTATCATGCGCAAAGGTCTGAGTTCTCGTTCACGAGTCTCCGTCGACTGCATGCTTTCTGTTACTTGGATATATAACTTATCATTCGGTTTTTCTGCCACAAAGTCGACTTCTGTTTCACCGACCTTTCCGATATAGACACGGTAGTCACGGCGAATCAGCTCTAGGAATACGATGTTCTCAATAATGTGGCCCCGATCTGCATCACGATAGCCCAGCAGCATGTTGCGAAAGCCCATATCGATGATGTAGTTCTTTCTTAATGTTTTGAGCAGTTGTTTTCCTTTGACATCATATCTGTCAACAGGATAGAAGATAAATGCGCTGTGCAACATGGAGATATATTTATCTACTGTTTTGCCGGCTATATTTTTGCCTTTTCCTGTCTGAATGTCACCTTCATTGGATAAGACATTGCCGATACTGTTCGGAGAGGTGATACTGCCAATATTGGAGCAAAGGAACAACATGATTTTTTGCAACATTCCCTGATTAGCCTGATTGTTACGCTGGAGAATGTCACGTAACACTACCGTAGAGTAGATACCCTCCAGTGCCTGATTGATTCTTGCTTCGTTGAACTGGTATTCTCTCAGAATTGGCAAACCACCGAACTGCAAGTATCTCTGGAACTTTTCTTCTACTGTAACAGAAGGAGCAAATTCATAGAAAGTCAAAAATTCCTTAAACGACAGTGGCAACATGCGGATTTCTACATATCTTCCGGAGAGCAGTGTAGAAAATTCTGTGGAAAGCAGGTAGGCATTGGAACCAGTGATATAGATATCTACATCGAAGTCGAGACGGAAAGACTCGATTGCCTTTTCCCAATGTTCCACAGCCTGAAGTTCATCAAATATCAGATATGTTTTTCCATCTTTTGGAATGTGCTCACTGACATAGTCATAGAAAGCAAGATAGTTAGAAAGATTTCGATAACGCAGTGATTCCAGATTTATATGGATGATGTTGGCATCGGCAACACCGTTTTCAGACAGATATTGATGGAACAGGTCCAGAAGAGATGATTTTCCGCATCGACGGATACCAGTGACAATTTTGACCAGATCCACATCTTTATGTTGAATGAGCTGCTTTAAATACTCAGGACGATTGATGAGTTTAGTCATGATGTACCTCCTTATTTTTTTATCTATATTATATTCGAAAACTTGAAAAAATCAAGAGTTTCAGACTTACAAGTCTGAAAATCTATAAAATATTATAATTTTCGACGCGATAGACGAAAACTTTTTGGTTGCATGATGTGATTGTCCATTTTCAAAACGCATATCTATAAAAAAGAGCCGGCTTATCATCAAGCCGGCCCCATTGAGTAAAAACAGTCTTACGTTTACTGGAATAACTTCAAAATTCCAGATTTACTTTCTTCAATATTTTTCAAGTTAAAAATACGGTATTGCTCTAACACTTCTTCCTTTTGTCTCTCTGTGATTGCCTCACTGTAATCCGTATCTTCAATTCGGCTTTGGGCAGCTGTAGTAAGATAGGAACTATAGCGGTTGTTTGTAATTGTGTGCCCCAGTGCGTTAGATTGAGCACCCAGGCTGCTTCTTGCGTCACTGACTTTCTGGAGCGCATCATCAATATCCGAAATGCTGAAGTCACCGGTTACATCGTAGTCTGCAATGCCAAGGGACTCTAATGTAGAGTTTACCAATTGAATGGTCATTCCGCCGCCCTGTGGATTTGTAGCAAGATGCAAATCTGCCATGCTGCCGTCCAGAAGCTTCATGGTGTTAAAGGTGGTACCTTTCGCTGTGTCCTGGATGGACTGCTTCAAACCGTCGATTTCCTGCTGGATAGATTTGATATCGGAAGGTGAGTATAGGGCACTGTTGGAGGCCTGAATACTAAGTTCCCGAATTCTCTGCAGGGAATCCTGAATACCGGATAGGGCGCCATCTGCCACCTGAATCAAATCACGACCAGCTGCAGCATTATTTGCACTGGTAGAAAGACCGGTGGATTCTGTTTCTAATTTCTTCGCAATAGCAAGACCGGCAGCGTCATCTGCAGCACTGTTAATCCGTTTGCCACTGACCAGTTCTGTGTAATTTGTCTGTGTCTGAATTCCTGAAATACTCATAATAATCCTCCTTTCCATGGTTGCATCCTGTTTTGCAGGAGCTGAAAAATTCCTATATCATAACATTTGTCATTGGTTGCCGTCTTTTCCGTGAATAAATCGCATACTGCCATCCATTTTTGGTTTTTCACCCATATCAGCAATATAAAATGCCTGATTTAATTCTGCGGCAATTCGTCTTGCACAATCCGGGCAGTAACGTCCGTAACGAATGGAGCAGCCACATTTCTCGCATTTAATATAGTACTTACTTCCATCGGGAATTTCAACCCTGCCTTCACGCAGCATTACATGAAGTTTCTCCATGGAAACTCCGGTTTCTGCGGAAATAATTCCCATACTGGAAACACCGTGTTCATCCAGGTAAGCCTTAACTTTTCCAAAGTCGTCATATTCAACATTTCCGCAAGATTGGCAGGCGTATTTGCCGGACCCCTTATAAAACAAAGGAGATTTACATTTGCTGCATTCTATGGGACGATTTTCCAATATCCATTTGACCTCAGTATCTTTCATATCTCAAATCTCCATTTCTATATCTGTTTTGCTTAATTGTTACGAGTTGGTTTACGAGATGGATTTCTATATAGATTATATAATAGGAGACTTTATTTGTCAAAAAAAATATGTGAGATGTAACAAAATTTTGTTAATTATTCTAAATTGACAATCATAATCCCATAAGATATGATAAAGGTAATAAATAATATAGGAAATGGAGTTCCAACACATCATAGGACAAGGAGGTGCCTTTATGATTAGCAGTGTATATCAGTATTATCTGTCAACTTATGGGAACAGGGAAGTGTCGAAATACGATTCTCATAAGAAAAGTGAGTTAAAAGATGTATATTATTCAATGATAAAAGTAAATCGCAAGGCGCCTCTGTATAAATTTGAGAATTTGTCCGGTGTGCAGAAATATGCCATTGATATCAAGGAAATGGCTCGTGCTTTTCAGAATGTGGCAGCAAGTCTTACAGACCGGGATGGAAGCATTGCACCTTATTCCAGGAAGAAAGCACAGTCATCGGATGAGAATGTGGTAGAAGCGGAGTATTTAGGAGGAATGGAAGACACCGATGGTTTTGAGATTACGGTTAAAAGTCTGGCAAAACAACAGGTGAATGTGGGAAAATTCGTGGATTCATCGGAAAGAACCATCCCGGAGGGAAGTTACTCCTTTGATTTGTCTGTGGGAAAGTATACCTATGAGTTTTCTCTGGATGTGCCGGAGAGAAAGAAAACTTTAGAGGTACAGAAACAGATTCAGAGTTTGATTAACCGGTCTGCCATCGGTGTCACCGCTGAAATCAGAGAGAATTCCGTGGGAGAGACTGCCCTTGAATTGACTTCAAATGCAGTGGGACTTGCAAATCAGGGAAATGATGGAAAGAACTTTGATATCCGGAATAATGATAAGAGCGAATCGGGAAATTTAGTCGAAATGCTTGGAATGAACCAGGTAGCAGTATGGCCGGGGGATGCAGTGTTTCAGGTTAATGGAGAAGAACACACAGCGCAATCCAACGATATCAGAACAAATAATTTTCATATTCAACTCAAAGGGGAAAGTCAGGACGCAAAACCGGTCCGGGTGAGTTTGAAACCGGATTTTGACGCTATGATGGAGAATGTTTCCGGACTGCTGGATACTTACAATGGTATGCTGGATATGGCGGTATCCCATGAAAACGACGGAAAAGGTGCTGACCGTCTGACGAAAGATATCCGCCGGCTGGCGTGGTATTATAAGGATGGATTAGATTCTGCAGGTTTTATGGTATCAGAGGACGGACATATTCATATGGAAGAATCGCTTCTGATTCAGGCGGATCAGGAAGGTACATTGACGGAAGGATTGGAACAGCTGAATCGCTTTAAGAATGCACTGGTGAAAAAGACAAAAGATATGTCCGTGGATCCGATGAAATATGTAAATAAGAAAATGATTTCTTATCCAAATCCTGTCAGAAACTTTACCAGTCCCTATGTATCTTCTTTATATAGTGGAATGATGTTTAATGGATATATATAATAGTAGGAAAAAATGGTATAGTGAGAGTCAATAGAGATATCCTTTATCCCAAACTTGAGGAAAAAAATATTGACTTTCACTTCCTGCTATGCTATAGTAGATGAGCGTTGGAAGATGTCCTTTTTTTTTGCACAAATTTTTAAGCAGGAAAAAGGCAAGACAAAATAAAAATATTTAGTGGAGGTGGAAGCTGTGCGCGTAAAGATCACATTGGCATGTACGGAGTGTAAACAGCGTAATTACAACATGACAAAAGACAAAAAGACACATCCGGACAGAATGGAAACAAAGAAGTATTGCAGATTCTGTAAGTCACACACATTACACAAGGAAACCAAGTAATTGGATGGAGGTAAGGATATGAGCGAAAATGTATCAACAGAGACAACTCCGGAAGTAGCAGACAAAGAAGTGAAAACTGAGAAATCTGTGGCGAAAACTCCTGACAAGAAGAACAAGAAACAGAAGAAAGGACGTTTTGCCGGCATAAAAGCAGAATTCAAGAAGATTTCATGGCCGGAGAGAGCAAAGGTTATCAAGAATACAACAGCTGTAGTCCTTGTTTCGATCTTTATCGCAGTCATAGTGAAGGTATCAGATTTACTGATTCAGGCTGGGCTGGACTTGTTGTTATAATTGTGTAAGGAATAGGTGATGGAATGGAAGAGAAGGAACAGGATAGAGAAGCAAAATGGTATGTGGTACATACCTACTCAGGTTATGAGAACAAAGTAAAGACTGATATTGAAAAAACAGTTGAAAACAGAAAGCTTCAGGATCAGATTCTGGAAGTCGCAGTTCCTATGCAGGACACCGTAGAAATGAAGAATGGATCAAAGAAACAGGTAGAGAGAAAACTCTTCCCTGGATATGTACTGATTCATATGTTTATGAACGATGACACATGGTATATCGTAAGAAATACCAGAGGTGTTACAGGCTTCGTTGGACCGGGTTCCAATCCGGTGTCTCTTACAGAAGAAGAGATTCGTTCTTTGGGTATTGATGTTCCGAAGGTCGTAATCGATTTTGAAGTTGGCGATATGGTTACGGTTACAGGCGGAGCCTGGGAAAATACCGTTGGTGCCATTAAGAGCATTAATGAACACAAGCAGAGTGTTACGATTACTGTTGATATGTTTGGCAGGGAAACCCCTGTTGAAATCGGATTTACAGAAATCAAGAAGATTGAATATTAATCAGTCTTAATTCATCAAATTTAGGAGGTGCCATCATGGCAAAGAAAGTAGAAGGATATATTAAGTTACAGATCGCTGCCGGCAAGGCAACACCAGCACCACCTGTTGGTCCTGCACTTGGTCAGCATGGTGTAAATATTGCTCAGTTTACAAAGGAGTTTAATGCAAGAACAGCAGATCAGGACGGAATGATTATTCCTGTTGTGATTACTGTATATTCAGACAGAAGTTTCAGCTTCATCACAAAGACTCCTCCTGCAGCAGTATTATTAAAGAAAGCTTGCAAAATTCAGTCTGGTTCAGCAGTGCCAAACAAGAATAAGGTTGCTACTATTTCAAAGGCTGAAATTCAGAAGATCGCTGAATTAAAGATGCCTGATTTAAATGCAGCATCTTTGGAAGCTGCTATGAGCATGATTACCGGAACAGCAAAGAGCATGGGTATCGCTGTAGAAGACTAATCAGTTATTAGAACAAAGAAACGTGGGAGGAAGAGAGCTTATGCTTCATCCCGATATTACCACTAGGAGGCTATTTGAAATGAAAAGAGGAAAGAAATACTCAGAAGCTGCGAAGTTAATTGACAGAACAGTGACATATGATGTAGAACAGGCTATGGAGCTTGTAAAGAAAGCAGCAACTGCTAAATTTGATGAGACAATCGAAGCTCATATCAGAACTGGTTGTGACGGACGTCATGCAGAACAGCAGATTCGTGGTGCCGTTGTATTACCACACGGAACCGGTAAGTCAGTAAAGGTGCTTGTATTTGCTAAGGGTGACAAGGCTGAAGAAGCACTTGCTGCTGGAGCTGAATATGTTGGAGCAGAAGATCTGATTCCAAAGATTCAGAACGAAGGATGGTTTGATTTTGACGTTGTAGTTGCTACACCGGACATGATGGGTGTTGTAGGTCGTTTGGGACGTGTACTTGGACCTAAGGGCTTAATGCCAAACCCTAAGGCTGGAACAGTAACTATGGATGTTACAAAGGCAGTGAAAGATATCAAAGCTGGTAAGATTGAATACAGACTTGACAAAACAAATATTATTCATGTGCCAATCGGAAAGGCTTCTTTCTCAGAAGCTGATCTTGCGGACAACTTCCAGACACTTATTGATGCTATCAACAAGGCAAAACCTGCTTCTTTAAAGGGACAGTACTTAAGAAGCATCACAGTTGCTCCTACTATGGGACCAGGTGTGAAGTTAAATGTTGTAAAGTTATCCAACTAATTTTAGACAGAACTGGTTAGATAGCAGATAGAACCACTCCGAACAGGATAACTGTTCGGGGTGATTTTTTTACAAAAACTATTGACAAGTAGTTGAAATTATGATATTGTATCAAAGGTTTTTGAAAACCACTGCCGAAGACAGCAGGTTTGGCTTTGTCCAACTAACGTGTATACGCCTGCCGAGGAATGTGAATCACTTATAGATTATTACGTTTCCAGGTCTTAGGGTGCCGGTGTCATACACAGGCAGAGCAGAAAGAACTGGATTTTTTGTTTATAAAGTGGCTCCCTTTCGGCAATGAGCTTTCAGCTCGTTATTTTAGAAGGAGGCAAAATCATGGCAAAAGTAGAACTCAAAGCACCTATCGTTGAAGAAATCAGTGAATTATTAAATGGTGCACAGTCAGCAGTTCTTGTAGATTACCGTGGTCTTACTGTGGAGCAGGATACTCAGCTTCGTAAGCAGTTAAGAGAAGCCGGTGTTACTTACAAAGTATACAAGAACACAATGGTAAACTTTGCAATTAAGGGAACAGAATTCGAGTCTCTTGCTGAACATCTGGAAGGACCTACAGCTCTTGCTGTATCCAAAGATGATGCTACAGCTCCTGCAAGAATTTTATTTAACTTTGCAAAGGATGCAACAGCATTGGAATTAAAGGCTGGTGTAGTAGAAGGAACATACTACGATACAGAAGGTATCAAGGTTATCGCTACTATCCCATCAAGAGACGAATTGCTTGCGAAATTCCTTGGAAGCATTCAGTCACCGATTACCAACTTTGCTCGTGTTATTAAGCAGATCGCTGAGAAGAACGAAGAAGTTGCGTAAGTATTAATCAATTAACATTGAAATTTTTAGGAGGAAAATAAAAATGACAACTCAGGAAATTATTGAAGTAATCAAAGGTTTATCCGTATTAGAATTAAATGAATTAGTAAAAGCTTGTGAAGAAGAATTCGGTGTATCTGCAGCAGCAGGTGTTGTAGTAGCTGGCGCTGTAGCTGGTGGTGCAGCAGAAGAAGAAAAGACAGAATTCGATGTTGAATTAACAGAAGTTGGTCCTAACAAGGTTAAGGTTATCAAGGTTGTTAAGGATGCTACAGGTCTTGGACTTAAGGAAGCAAAAGAAATCGTTGATGGTGCTCCAAAGGTTGTTAAAGAAGGTGCTTCTAAGGCAGAAGCTGAAGACATCAAGACAAAGCTTGAAGCTGAAGGTGCTAAGGTTACACTTAAGTAATTTTGTCATTGCCTATTGGGAATCAGGTATATCAGATATACCTGGTTCCTTTTTTTTGTATGGAAATTCAAAAATATTCTTGACATTCCGGCATAATAATGATATTATCCCATCTTTGACAGTTGGGAAATGAAAAAACGGCTATGATCCCAATAAATACGGATCTTGTAGCCGTTTTTCTCTTTGTAACGAT
>CALWLV010000257.1 GCA_944381595.1 uncultured Roseburia sp. | reverse complement strand
CGATGTTTCCCACAATTTTCGACAAATGGGGCCTCACCCTTAACAAATAGGCATACAATATAATGCCTGCCAGGAAGGCCACCATGCTGTCTGCCAGACTTCCGCCAAACAGATAGCAAAAGCATCCGCTTCCGATGCCGGAGGCCAGGATCTGCATCCTTTTTGATTTGCCGGGCATACTGCGGATCTGCCCGAGACGGTTCCGCACCTCCTCAATGGTCAGCCCCTTCTCTTCCACTTCCCTGGAAAGCTGATTAACCGCTACAACCCGGTCCAGTCTGGCCGCTCTCACCGGAATATGCTGAACCTTGGCAAAGGTTCTCTCCTTCCCATCGCCGCCCGTAGCAAAGATCCCGTTGCTCAGTACAAAGAAATTGTTCGATTCTACCCCAAAATGGCGGCAGATCCGATCCATCGTCTCCTCCACCCGAAAAATTTCCGCTCCATTTTCCAACAGAATATGGCCTGCCTCCATGGCAGTCTCCAGCACCAGACTCTCATCTGCTTTCTCTATCTCCATAAATACAAAAAATCTCCCATTCTGCGGCCTCAATGCCGGCCGCTTTATCTGTCTCCGGTCTGCACCGCATGATTTTTCAACAGCTATAAGGTATCACAGATGAACATTTAATTCAATATGTGACTATTTAATTCGTCTGAATTCAATACGTTTTCCCCCTTCTAAAACGGTTGAAAACATTCCCGCTTTGGGGTACTATGTAATCAGAGGATTTAAAATCTTATTTCTATGGAGGAAGAATACCTATGAGTGATCAGACGATGTGGGCTCTGGTAAAGGAACAGCCGGCGCAGGGTCTCTGGATGAAGCGCGTACCCGTTCCGGAGGTGGGCCCCAACGACGTAAAGATCAAGATTCACAAGACCGCCATCTGCGGTACAGATGTACATATCTATCAGTGGAACGAATGGGCGCAGCACACCATTCCCATCGGCCTGACGGCAGGACATGAATATGTGGGGGAAGTGGCAGAGGTAGGCGCCGGCGTTCAGGGGTACCAGATCGGCGATCTGGTATCCGGCGAGGGCCATATCACCTGCGGAAAATGCCGCAACTGCCTGGAGGGTCACAAGGAAAACTGTAAGGATGCCAAAGGCGTTGGCGTAAACCGAAACGGAGCCTTCGCCGAATACCTGGTAATCCCCGCCTCCAATGTGTGGCCCTGCAATCCCGCTATTCCCGAGGAGCTCTACGCTATCTTTGATCCCTTTGGCAACGCCACCCATGCAGCTCTCTCCTACGATATGCTGGGCGAGGATGTGCTGATTACCGGCGCCGGCCCCATCGGAATCATGGCCGCTGCCATCGCCAATTTTTCCGGCGCCAGACATGTGGTTGTGACAGATATGAATCCCTATCGTCTGGACCTTGCCCGCAAGCTTGGCGCTACCCGAACCGTGAATCTGAAAGAAGAGAAGCTTCAGGATGTAATGTATTCCATCGGTATGACCGAAGGCTTTGATATCGGTCTGGAGATGTCGGGAAGCCAGGCCGGTCTCTCCGATATGATCCACAAGATGAAGCACGGCGGCAAGATCGCCCTTCTGGGACTCCAGGGAACAAAAGCGGTGGTGGATCTTGAGACCGTAATCTTCAACGGCCTGAATATCCGCGGAATCTATGGCCGCAAGGTCTGGGATACCTGGTACAAAATGTCCACAATGATACAGGCCGGTTTGGATATCTCGCCCATCATCACCCATCGTTTTGATATCCGTGATTATGAGAAGGGCTTCGAGGCTATGATTTCCGGACAGTCCGGCAAGGTGATTCTGGACTGGTCCCATATCAATGACTAATTAGGAAGAAGGAGACGGAATATGGCACGTAAAGATGATATTTTGAGCATCTACGCAAAGGAAGTGGATGAGATTCGGGCCGCCGGCCTGTTCAAAGGAGAGGCCCCCTTTGTATCCCCCCAGGGTTCCCGGGTAACAATGGAGGACGGCAGAGAGCTTTTGTGCATGTGCGCCAACAACTATCTGGGACTGGGCGACAGCAAGCGTCTGATCGACGCAGCCAAGAAAACCTACGACGAGAAGGGCTTCGGCGTAGCCTCTGTGCGCTTTATCTGCGGCACACAGGATATTCACAAAAAGCTGGAAAGGAAAATTTCGGACTTTCTGGGCACCGATGACACCATCCTCTATTCCTCCTGCTTTGACGCCAACGGCGGCCTGTTTGAAACCATTCTCACCGATCAGGACGCCGTAATCAGCGATGAGCTCAACCATGCTTCCATCATCGATGGCGTTCGTCTGTGCAAGGCCAAACGTTACCGCTATAAAAACAACAATATGGAAGATCTGGAGGCCAAGCTTCAGGCGGCTGATGCCGATGGCGCGCGGATCAAGCTGATTGCCACCGACGGCGTTTTCTCCATGGACGGCATCATCTGCAATCTGAAGGGCGTCTGTGATCTGGCGGACAAATATCATGCCCTGGTAATGGTGGACGACAGCCACGCCGTGGGCTTCGTCGGAAAGCATGGCCGCGGAACGGCGGAATACTGCGGCGTAGAGGGCCGGGTGGACATTATCACCGGCACTCTGGGCAAAGCTCTGGGAGGCGCCTCCGGCGGTTATACCTCCGGACGGCGTGAGATCATCGATCTGCTGCGCCAGAGAAGCCGTCCTTACCTGTTCTCCAATTCCCTGGCTCCCGCCATCGCCGGCGCCAGCATCGAAATGTTCAATATGCTGGAGGAGAGCACCGAGCTGCGCGACCATCTGGAAGAGGTGACCGCCTACTACCGCAGCCAGCTGGTTGAAAATGGATTCGATATCATCGAGGGCGTCCATCCCTGCGTTCCCGTAATGCTTTACGACGAGCATCTGGCCGCTCAATACGCCGCCAAAATGATGGAAAAGGGCGTCTACGTGGTAGCCTTCTCCTATCCTGTGGTACCCAAGGGACGGGCCAGAATCCGCACACAGGTCTGCGCCAGCCATACCAAGGAGGACATCGATTTTGTCGTAAAATGCTTCTGCGAGACCCGCGACGAAATCGGCAGATAAAAACCGAAGAATTGCAGCCGCGAGCCTGTGAAAAAATCTCTGTAAATACAGATCTTCTATGATAATTGTTGGGCTGAAGGCTAATCTGAGAGCTTTCAGCCCTTGATTTATATATAACAGCACATGCTGAGCATGTCAAGCACAGGCAGGATTTCCTCGCGTATTTCCCGGAGATTTTTTACTCTGGGAGCCTGCCTTCGTACATGATGCTCAGCTCCCCATATACCTGTCCCCAATTCCGGATCGGCATGCTCCATTTTTTTGTGGCTTCAAAAGTCGCCAGATAAAGTGCTTTTAAAAGGGCTGTATCGCTTGGAAATACGCTTCTCTGGCGGTTCAGCTTCCGATAGGTGGAATTCAGCGATTCGATAGCATTTGTTGTGTAAATGACCTTCCTTACTTCTGTAGAAAACTTGAAAATCGGACAGATGGCATCCCAGTTCTGCTTCCAGCTTCTCATCGAATTCGGATATTTCACAGACCATTTTTCTCTTACCTTCTCCAGAGCTTCCAGGGCCTGCTCT
>CALWLV010000256.1 GCA_944381595.1 uncultured Roseburia sp. | reverse complement strand
AACTGGATCTCCCATGAAACCGACATCATGCGTCTGCGCACCCTGGTATTCCATACCGTTTATGGTCGTGAATTTGATGTGGCTCTGCCTGAAGCTCAAAACTATGAGTCCTGGGTCGGCCTCCTGCGCCACGCAGTAAACGCCCTGTCTCAGGAAATGGCAAACCGCACCCTGACCACAGGTATTCGCGGTGGCTTCGCAGGTGGTGACGCAGCTAACTTCCTGCGTTCTCTGCCTCCACAGCACTTCCAAATCGCGCCGGGCTACGTTCAGTCACCGTATGTGCAGTACATCGGCACCCTGTTTGGCACGATTCGTATTTACGAAGTGCCGCAGCCTGTGTGTGAGCAATTCAAGGCTCAGGGATATGACTTAGGTCTGGATGACATTTATTTCTATGGTCGCGGTGAAGGCATCGGTAAAGCCGGGCTGATCGCTGGTGATGCGGTCCCAGCAATCCCGTATGTGCACGAAACCAATCCATCTCTCGTTAACCGCACCACTCTCTGGGGTAGTGCTATCAACGAAGTCCACCCGCGCAACGGTGAGAATTATTTCGCCCGCCTGCGTCTGACTCGTGCCAAAGAAGGTGCTATCGACATGCTGACAGGCAAGGTTAACGAAAAAAAGTGATGGTGGCGAACGTGTCGGTATCACCAACGTCACTTGACGTAGATGAAGGTGAAACTATCGCCGCGAACACTTCAAAGGCACAGAAAAAAACAAAGCAGAAGTAAGGCAAAAACACGCCCCTGATTAAGGGGCGTTCAGGAGAAAAAATGGCAAACATTCAAGTAACTATCACGCCATCTGACGCAACAGACAAATCTTTCACTGTTGAGTCAGATCACCCTGAAATTGTCCGGGTTGATGGCACTACATGTACCGCTCTTAAGGCCGGGCAGGCAGTGCTGACAATCAAAACAAATGACGGCAATAAAACCGCACAGTGCACAGTCACTGTTAGGGAGGCACCTAAAAGCGTAAGCGCCGTCAGTGTTGAACCAACTACGAAAGAAGTAACCGTAGGCGACAACTTCACGGTAAGCGAATCCTGATCAGAGGCTGCCCATTAACCGTGGGTAGCCTTGCCTCGTTCTCTCGCTTTAGAGGATAAGAACCAGCATGAATAAGATTAGTTTTTCGGTAGGGCAGGCAGCTGGCGTTGCTGTAATGTCAGTAAATGCTGACGCTACCCTCACCAATACCAGCGGTGGCGCATCCGTCTTTGCTGGGCTTGTAATATCGCGTCGTGGCGCACCGGGTAAGGTACTGAAAGTTGACGATGCGACTTATCAAAGCGTATTAGGTTCACCGATTCACCCTCGCCAGGGCGCGGCATTTGAACCATATCGCCACGTGGAGCGTGCAGTAAAAGGCGGCTCTGGATATGTCGTTCGAGTTTGCGCTAAAGACATGAAGGTGCCGGGTATTTCTGTTTCCGTTGTGGGCAGAGCAAAAGCGGCAAAGGCGAGTAAAGAACTTTCCGTTGAACCAACTGAAACCACAGTAAATCCAGGTGACACATTAAGCGTTGGTGTTGCTTCAACTGCAACGACTCAATCAGTGACCTTCACACCCAAAGAGACGCCCCAGATTAAAGGTGGAGAGAAGGCATTATTCTTCATCAAAGATGGTGATGCATCTCAAAATCGCACGTTATCACTAACTCGCGATGATGAAGAAAGCGAACTCTTTACGCTGACGCTGAAAGAAAAACAAACCGATGGGTCCATTGAGGTGCTGGAAAGCCACCAAGTGTCTTTCAATCCAGAAGGCACCAACGACATGGGCCAACCAGCATGGATTCCGACACTGCTTGAAAGCCAGTCCTCTCGCATTGGTGCCGTACTGGCAGATAATGCAGAAGCATCCGCTGCTCAACTCATTTTTGAGGATGTAGCTTTTGAAGGTGGTACTGATGGAGATCTGTCCGAAATTGACACTGAAGACTATCTGGAAGCATTAAAGGTTCTCGAAGCTTCAGAGGTTAATTACACCGCATTGCTGTCACTGGGTTGTTATGACGCATCCGCCTTAGCCGCAATCAAAAAGCTGGCTGAAGATGTTCGCGTAGACATGTTCTATGACCTGAAGGGCAACCAGACACCTGAAAACGCTATTTCAGAAGCGAAAAGCCATAGTTTTGGCGGCTCACATCAACCAAGCCGTTACTACTTCCCGCTCTCCTGCCGAGATACTTTCACTGGAATGAATGTCGTCTATGGCATTAGCTGCGACGCATTCGTAGCGAAAGCAAAAGGAGTGGCGCTGGTACCGGATGTTGGTGGTTGGCATTACGCACCGGCAGGTATATCACGCGCGATTATTGATCGACAGAACATTGCCCGAATTCCAAATATCGGTGCAGTTGATCGTGAAGCGTTCGTTCTTGCGCGCATTAATCCAGTTTCAGTTGCTGCTGACGGGTCCGTTTACATTGACGACTCTTTAACAACTTACAGCAAAAACAACTATCTGCGATTCCAGCATGTGTCTTCCTTGATGAACGCCATCGCCAGAGATTTCTATGAAGTAGCTCAGGCGATTAAGCACGAACCGGATGGCATTACCAAAGAAACGCTAATGAAAGCAATGACTGAATTGCTTGACCGTTACGTTGCAGCCGGTGCGCTGGTTACTCCACGTGACAAGTCCCAGGGTGAAGATCCATATGTTGTTCAGGTTGTCCAAAAGGACATCGATCTGTGGGAAGTGTCCTGGTCTGTTTGTCCGACCGGTACAGCTCGCCGAATCGTCGGTAAGCCAATTCTGATGCGCTGATTTATAACCCCCGCTAAATGATGCGGGGGAGAGAGGTTTGAATATGAAAAATTATACTGCTGATCCTTTTATGCGTGCGATTTTCGGTTCTGGCTGCTTTGAAAGCGGTGATAAATCCACGCAGGACAATAATGATAACGCCATGCTGGAAAGCGCAGGACAGAAAGGAAAGGACACTCAACCAAAGCCCAAAGACGACATTGAAACCGCGATGATGGAAGCGGTTGAATCCCGTGCACAAGGTGATATGCGCAGCCTGGCAGCTTCCATGATTGCTGGTTGGGTTGAAGATGGTGATCCGGAGGCTGACTCATTTGATGCATTAGCAATCACTATGGCTGGCCTGGCTGATATCGATGAAGACACCGATTTCACCGATGAGCAAATCGATGCTTATAACGATGCTCTCGCAGCTCTTGCTGATGCAGCTGTTGCGCTTGGCGCTGATCAGGACGATGTAACCGAAATGATCGACGATGAAGATGACTCAGCTGCCGAACGTGTTTATGACGCTCTTTCCGAAAGCGACACCGACATGATGGAAACAGCTATTGCCATTTACACCGTTGCTGGTGGTGATAGCGCAATGCTGGAAGCGGTACGTAAAAAAGTGGTTCGTGATGGCAAGGTTACCATCATCCGTAAACGCCCGCGTCCTCGCCGCATGACGTCATTGCAAAAACAGGCGCTGAAAAAAGCACGCCGCAAAGCACATACATCCGTAGCGAATATCAACCGCAAAAAATCAATGCGCATTCGCAAAAAACGCGGTTTGTAAGTGACATAGGTCGCCTGCAAAGGTGGCCTCTACCTGGGAGAAATAGCTGTGTATTGCGGAGCAAGTTTAGCTGATGGCATAAGCCCTTTTTTAAAGGTTTATATTATAAACGAGTCCAATACAGATATGGTGGTCGGCTATATTGGAGAAGGTTCGTCGGCGGAATTAGCATCACTATGGCAATCCCCATTTGAAGATAAAGCTATGGGAAGTTTGTTAGGCTCAATTAGTGAAGCAGCGTCATCATTTGCCAGCATAGTTCAAAATTTAAGTGGACTGACAAGCAAAAGCCGATTCAATTCCACGTTAATCTGGGAAGGACAACAGCCACCAGAGTTCAATCTTGTGCTGGATTTCTTAGCAACATCCAATGCAAAAATTGAAGTTAATGACGCAATTACAACCTTATTGAAAATGGCCTCTCCAGAGTTAAATGACGTTGCGCCAATGGGAAGGATTCCTGAA
Organism: uncultured Roseburia sp.; assembly: GCA_944381595.1. Taxonomy (GTDB): domain Bacteria; phylum Bacillota; class Clostridia; order Lachnospirales; family Lachnospiraceae; genus CAG-303. The sequence goes on along the minus strand of CALWLV010000256.1, from coordinate 7,197 downwards.
ACAGTCACAATTAATATTGGCAGAAACGTCCTGCTAACTGGCGTTGTTATCAAAAGCGTGAGTTACCAACTGGACGCCCCGCGCACACCGGAAGGCTATTTCACTCATAACACGGTAACCCTGCAATGCAGCGGTAACACATCGATCAACCGTAGCAATATCTCATCTGTTTTTGTGTAGGAGTATTTATGTCCGGTTTTGCAAATACAAAAGCCGATATGGCCTTTCTAAAATCCCGGTTTAATAAAAACCTGGCTGCAGGCGAAAAACTTATTGGTTCTGAATATTGGATGACCATTAAGGGTTACGAACATCTGTCTGTACTAGTTCGTACAGCTCAGTTACCAGAAATGACACGCGAAGATGTGGAGGATTACGCCCCTGGTGGCATGAAATTCAACCAGCACGGACCATTACGCAACTCTGGTGAATTTCAGGTCACATGCGCGGAAACTATCGAAGGCGCAGTTCTCGCCGCTGTAAAACAGATGGTATACGGAAAAGAATATCTGGAAATTACCTTACAGGCGGCGGCTGAATCGAATAGCGGTAACCATAAAGGTCTGATCCGCACATATTCTCATTGCAAAGTGTATTCCGACGCCGTGGACTTCTCATCCGAAGACGTAACAGCGGTCGTTAAGCCTTCCCTGCGTATTGTTTACAACTGGGTAGAGTGATCTCTTTCCCGCCCTTGTGGCGGGAATTCCTTGTATTTGAGTTGTAGGTACGATGACACCAACCGAATTATTAGAAAGCGTTAAAGCACGATTTAATCCACTGCTTGTGCGTGAAGAAGAAACGCTGAAAGCCTTCCTGATCAAAGCTCTGACCACGTATCAGGACAGGGCAGGGGTAGTGAAAACGTTAAAACTTGAAAAAGCTGGTGGTACTGCAATCCCGTTGCCAGAAGATTATCTCTCTCTGGTTCATGTTACCGACAACAATGGCTTGTTGGTCTATTCGGATGAATTATCCGGATTTATTGAATTAGAGCTAACAGGTTCAGAACGCTGGCCTTTTCGAATGCTGTATCTGGTTAATCTACGCGACAGAAAGCTGGATGAATGGCAAGTGCCTCCTGCAATCATTGGAATGCTGGAGGAATATCTGGAGGCGCTTATCAATGTAAGAAATGTCGCTCGGCAGCGTAGAGCGTCCATCGACGGGAAATTTGACTACTCCGATCTGCCCGATGAAACCACGCTATATGCCCGCGTACAGGAGATTGAGGAAAAAATGTCCTCAAACCGGGCCATTATTCCGGGGGCTACCATTTTTTAACGCTGGAGGCGCAGAGTGAGTATTTTCAGCAGCGTTGGTAGAACGTTGACCACCGCATTGTCATTTAACACGAAATCATTCACCAGCAACCTCATTAGCGACATTCTTGATAAAGCCATATCAGGCGGCGGGGTAAGCGGGAATTACAGTAGCGATATTGCCTACGGGAAAAATATTGTTGCTGCCGCTATGCGTATCCGTTACGCCCAGGGGTGGCAGTGGACCGTTGAAGTGGATGGCCTGAACGGCTTCGATATGTTCGTGAAGGATATCACCTACAGCAGTGGAAACATTGAGACAGAAAGCAAGGTGATCGGCAGCGTAGAATTCAGCAAGCCAACCTATGTTAGCGCCGGACCGGTCACTATGACCGTGAGGGATACCGAAGATGGCAAGATCATGGACTGGTTCAAAGAGCGTCGTTCTCGTGTAACAAATCCTGATGGAACAATAAACCTTCCTCCTGAATATCTGATGAAAATCCGTGTCTACCGGGTGACTCAGGACGGCGGAAAAGAACTGGAAGAAGAAATGCGCGTATTTCCTACTCAACTTGGGGAAATCACTCGCTCACGTGATCAGGTGTCAGAGTTCTTGTCATACCCAATCACTTTCCAGAAATACACATCCGCAGGCTCAGGTGTTTCTGCTTTGGTCAACGGTGCCGCTGGCATGGCTACAAGTGCGTTAAAGGGGGCTGTGAGTGGAGTGATCAAATTCTGAATAGCTTTAATTATGTGTGCTGGAGGGTTGCTCATTTCCCGTCAGCACCCACGCCCTCAACGATAGCGGGTAGGGAAGGTAGCGCAATTTTGAGGGCATTTTTTACATCATTAATCCATCTGTAATGAAGGCATTCTTTACACATTTCAATAATATCAATCAGTTAACACAGTGAATGATAATAAAAAAGCGCAATAAGAATGCACGATACGCACGATATTGGTTGAGGGTGATTTTTACATAATCCTTACATATCAATATGTTATATAAAAACACAACTTGCCAATAACAAGATACATGCAATTAAGATGTAAAAATTGCCCTCAATTGCCGATCGTTAAGGGCAAATTCTACACCTTGAGAGGGGTGTAAAAATTGCCCTTAAGACTGCTGATAGGTAAATTTTATCCTGGTAACTTTGCCGCCTTCCGTCACCTCTGAGAAGACTATTTTCATTTTTGTATTTTTTTCAATCTCTGCTACAGCCTTCGTTAAAAAACTTCTCTTAAATTCGGCATACCGCTGATAGCTTTTTGGTAACCCATAACGCTCCCGCATCCATTCGACGCCAAGTATGGCAAAGCCGCTTCCATCATCCTTCCTGTACTGGCATAAGGACTCATAAAGCCGCATAGAATAAGGATTTGTAAGGCGAGATACTTCGGTAAAATTCAGCCTTGTGAATCTCTTATCAAGCAGAGTAAAAAACGGCATGAGATATGGATTAAGATGAATAATGTAAGTCCCGCGCCGTGGTGAATAGGCATCCTTAATCATCCAAGGATAAGACTCATAACTGTCTTCTGATTCGGTCGATTCATCAGGGTTATATATCGTAACTTTCTTCTCGCTAAGACCTGAAATGGCCTTACGAATATCCTTGCTGGCTTCAGCAGAGGGCAAATTATACATCTCTGCATATTCGTTGACCGTCAACTCACAGGCACCTGAACCAAGAACGCCATCCTTAGAAGCATAGCGAAGTCTTCCCACCACAATAAACAACAGTCGCTTTTGGTCGCGAGTCAGGTGATAAGCAGCCTCCGTGATCTCATTGGCTTGTGCCAAACTACGACTAATAGGTGTCGCTGACTCAATCAGGCTGACGGCTTTTGCTGTTAATTCCGCTCTGTTCATAACCCTGTGTGATCCTTCAAATGGTGAGGGCAATTTTTACATCACTTTGAGGGCAATTACTACACCTTTTGAGGGCAAATCTTACACCTTCTGAGGGCAAATCTTACACCGATCGTATCTAATTGAGGGCAAATCTTACACCAGACTCCTCTACAGCCCGCGCCACTGCTGGCTCCAGCGACGCCTAAAAAGGATCTAAAAAGGATTAAAAATGGAAAAAGGTTTATAAAAATACTCTGTGGATATGTGAGTAGCGTCACTTAAGGTGTAAAAATCACCCTCAATAATCGCTTCTCGACCGGCAAAGATCTTCATTCAATCCCCATCGCAAATCACACACTCCCTATCCTCTGGAAAATGAACAGATACCTGCTTTTCGGAGGAATACTTGAACATTCCAAAATTCCCATTGCCTTCCCGTCCTGAGACAGAAATTCAGTTCCACGCCCCTACCGTGAAGGATGCGCTGAAATATTCTGACCTGAACCCGGCAGAAGATGAGGCAACTACTACAGAGTACCTTAACTCTATGCAGGATGGTGAAATTAACGACAGTGCTAACTGGACAGTTCAGGATCGCAGAACTGCTCTTTGGTGGATATTTGTTAATTCGCGCCCCGATGCAGTAATGACCTACTCCTATGAGTGCAGTCACTGCGGTAATACGCATCATGCAGATATTAACCTGAGCGACCTAGCCCAAACAGTAGAAATACTCACTGTACCTCCTTACGTGAAAACCAACGTACCAGTAAATGGAGTACCAACTGACTGGATACTTAAACCATTAACCGGGAAAGGCGCGGAACTCCTTGAACGAATGCGAGCGTCACTTCCTGATATGAAAAGCCCCGAATACAGTGCTGGCGTGGCACGGATGCGAATTGCTGAACTCGCTTTATGCACGGCGCTTGAAGACGATCCGGAGGACTTCACGCAGGCCGCTAACCGACGCTTTGACATCATTGAAAGCATGGCGCTTGAAACCGAATTTACTCCGCTTGTGGCTCGCATACAGCTTATGCAAAAAGACCTACGCCACGGCCTGAAAATGTCTATTGAGAGAGGCTCAAGCCGACTGATCCTGCCTCCGCAACATTGCAAAAACGCTAAGGAGGGTGCAGATGTGACAACCACACTGTACGTCCCCTTTCTCAATAGAGAGTTTATCCCATCAATTAGATCTGAATGGATGGCTAACCATTATTAACAACCTGACTCTATATGGATATCAGCCCGTTAGCGACGTTGAACAATTACCGCAATGGCGAGCACTCCATATGTCAAAAGCCCTGGAAGAAAAATACAAAGCTCAAGCCGGGAAACGTTGATCTCGCTGGCAAAAGAGAGGTTATTTTGAAAGAGAATAAAGACCGTATCGCAATAATTGACGCTATTCAGGGGGCGAGCACAAACGAACTTAAGGCTCTTGCTGAGATCAAAAACGCCATTCTCTCTGATAGAGGGTCTATAACTCAACTTGGTGAAAATCAAGGTAAAGTAAGTCAAAGACTATCCCGTAGACGCATAGCAAGCGAACCCTATGTCTCTGGTGATGCCAAGAATACCCAAGCTAACCCATATATAAAACGCCTTCCGATGAAAAAAGGGAGGACGCAGGTCAACAACGGAGAAGAACGTCTCATTGTTGCAACCAACACATCAGAGCGCGTTCATTTTGCGTCATCACGCCAGTCCGCCCAAAAGTTGAAAGGTTCTGTGCCAGTAGCCGCTAATTCTGCTCCTCTTGAACCACAATCCCCCCAAAGCCAAAAAGGACCGCTTCGGGATAGTAATGGACGCTTTGTATCCCAGAAAAACAACGAAGATATAGCCAGAAAAAAAGAATGGCAGAACGCACGTAAGGCCGACGCCAAACTACAAGAAGGCTTCCTCCGGAAATTAGGCTCCATTATAGGGGTAGATGGCAATCAGTCTTCCAGTGAAGAGTCTTTAACAGATGCCGCAGGTGTCGGCGCTGGTGGTCCGTTGTGGATGGCTGCTCGCGGCATGTACGACATTACTAAAGAGATCACAGGTAAAGCAGAATCTCTTAAAGAATGGGTAGAAAAGGGGAAAGGTGAGGCTTCATCTTCGAAAGCGACATCACCAGCTATCACTTATCCGGCGGTGGTGAATACTCAAAAAGCAACCTCTGCAACAGCATTTAATAATGCTGTTGAGACAAAATCAGCACAAGCAGTAGAAGAGCAAACAAAAATTCTTCAGACCAATGACAACAAAATAATTGATGGTCTGGAAAATGTCTCCGACGAAGTAGTTAAGCTACGCAAATCAGTATCTTCTGGGAATAAGTTCGGCTTAAGTGATCTCTGGAGAAATCGAGCAAGCAGAAGAAATAAAATCAATATTGGCGATCAGGCTGGTAAAAATAAACGGAACAAACCGAAAAGGAAAGGTCGCAATCTGGGGAAAAAAGCCCTTTCTGTTGGTGAAAAAGCCGCTGCCGGAACCGCTGCTGCTGGAGCTGGTGCCGGAGCTGTAAAGACTGTTAAAACAAAGGTTAGTAAAGCCAAAGACATCAGCACCACAAGCGACGCATCTAAGGGTATTGCTAAAGAAACAAAAAACACAGCAAAGGCAGTTAAGCCAGCAGGTGTTGTTGCCGAAGAGGCCACAATTAAAACAGGTGAAACTGTTGCAAAGAAAAAAACCGAATCCGTAGCCCTCAAAAGTGCTGCAAAAATAGGTGTTAAATCAGCTGCTTCTACAGCTGCAAGAGCTATCCCGATCATCGGATCGCTGGCTATGGCGGGATATGACGCTATAGATGGTTACACTGATACAGATGCGCAAAAGGCAGCCTTTGGATTAAGTGACGATGATGCTGTATCCGAACAGCAAAAAACGGCTTACGCAACAGCTAATGTGCTCGATATGGGGGGCTTGGTGTCGGGCGCAACGAACTTGATAGGGAAAGGAATTTCTGCGCTAGGATTTGAAAGAGCAGGTGAAAAACTTCAGAATTTTGATACCGGAGATATTGCTCGTGGTGTTAACGGCGCGGTAGATATCACCAAATCTGTTTTTGGTAACCTTAAGGATACATTTTTATCTACTGACGAAAACACGAAACAAGTAAAAAAAGCTGTTGAAGACGGCACAAAAAAAACTGTCGATGCGATTCATTCTCTTGGTGAACAATTACAAGGTGGGCGTAATGGCGAGGATGGAGTTGGTGAGCACGGGTATACTTCTCCAACAGAATTTAGTGCACCTGCCAACAACACCATTGCAGCGGATCTGAATATTGGCGGCAGCAACGCTAAAAACCGCAATTACCGAAATAATAATCTCGGCAATCTTGTTTTTGCCAACCAGGAAGGGGCGACGCTGGAATCGCCAAATGCAAAAGGTGAACAACGTTTTGCGCGATTTAACACACCTGAAGAAGGGATCAGGGCGTTGGCAAACCAAGTGTCAAGCTATTACAACGGCACCAGTGCCGCAGCAGGACATCAGAAGTTACAGACGGTATCAAGCATCATTTCCAAATGGGCGCCGCCAAATGAGAACAATACCAATCAATATATTGATAACGTCAGTAAATATCTTGGCGTCTCGCCTAATGAAAAAATAGACGTCAGCAACCCAGAGGTTATGACGCAATTAGTTCGTGCAATAGCGACGAAAGAAGGTGGAAACCCGGCGGTTAACAATGAGTTCATAAAGAATGCTCTTGGGGCATTCAACGCAAATACTGGTCGTTGGGAAGGGCGGTTCTCCGATGAAACATTGGCGCGGCTTAATAAAATTCAGCAAGAGAATGGTGGTCAACTAATTGCTCGTGATTCGCAATATAGCGTTGGTCGCAAGGTGAAATATGCTGATGGTACATCTCCAGCACAACCTGTATTGAATGCAGTTCCAACAGCAACACCTAAGCCAATTGAAGTTGCACAACATGCCCAGGCCGCCAAAAAGCCACAAAAAACAGGTAACCAACCACAACCGATTAATCCAGAGAACGCTGATGTTAATACCGGATCTCCATCAAGTTTGCTTGAGCGGTTAATCGCAATAAATGAAAGC
>CALWLV010000255.1 GCA_944381595.1 uncultured Roseburia sp. | reverse complement strand
CTACGGGAAGTACAACACCACCCCCTATGACAAGTTGATGATGGATTTGATGTACATAGCCCACCCCAGTTTCTGGCAAGATTTGCAAATCATGTTCGCCACCGTGAAGATTCTCTTTATGAAGGAGAGTACGGAGGGGTTTGACCAGCAGACTGTGAAAAGCGAGATGGATGCGGAGAAGTTAGCGTGAGGGGGATGGTTACGATGAGTTCGGTGCGTGAGAGAGATGGAAGAGAGACATGAATGGGCGCAAATTCATAACTCTTGCTATATTTCATTTAACGTTACTGCCCAATAGATATTACAGAAGTATGAAAGTGAGTTGGGGAATTCTTGATCAGTATCATTATGCCAGCATACAACGCAGAGAATACATTGGAGTTTGCGGTACGTTCTGTCCTGGCACAAACTTACCAAGACTTTGAATTAATCATAATCAACGACTGTTCAAGGGATGAGACTCCACGACTCATTCAAAAGCTGATAAGGAAGGACACTCGGATTCGAACCCTCACTAACGAAAAAAACAGTGGTGTTTCTATATCTCGCCATCGTGGTGTAGAAGCGGCAAAGGGCGAATGGTTGGCCTTCTTGGATAGTGATGATGCGTGGACACCAGATAAATTGGATAAACAAGTTGCTCTTCAGAAAAAAACAGCAGCGAAACTGTTGTTTACTGGGTCAGCGTTCATGACTGCGGACGGAAGAACCATTGACGCGATTCTACATGTACCTGAGCAGATTGGCTATCAAAAACTCCTGAAGCAAAACCTTATCTCCAATTCCTCTGTGATGATTCTAAAAACACTATATCAAAAGCACGAGTCGTTAGACGACAACATGCATGAGGACTTTACATGTTGGCTTAAAGTGCTCAGAAACGGTGAAATGGCCTATGGTATCGATGAGCCATTGTTGATCTACCGTTTATCGCCCATGAGCAAATCGGGCAACAAGGTAAAGGCGGCCAAGATGAATTGGAATACATACCGGGCGATTGGTCTTAATGTATTCCAAGCAGCCTACTATGAAGCGTGGTATGGAATCAATGGTTTGCTGAAGTATTGGAAGTTGAAATGAGGCAAGGGAAATGAAAGTCTGCTTTATCAATCCTCCGTTCAAGCCAGAGTATGGCAAGTTTTCGCGCGAATCGCGTAGCCCTTCCATCGGACATAGCGGTGTTTTATATTACCCGCTCTGGATGATATATGCGGCTGCAGTCTGCGAGAAAAATGATTTTGATGTAGTTTTTATCGACGCGCCTGCAAAACGAATGACCGTCGAGGATACGCTATCCATCGTGAACGATAAGGCGATGGACGCGAAGCTGTTTATTTTCGACACCAGCACGCCCTCAATCTATAACGACGTGGCATTTGTCGCTGAAGTCAAAAAGCGTTGTCCCGCCGCCTTCTGTCTGTTGGTTGGCACACATCCGTCCGCCACAGTCGATGAGACCATGGGGATCGATAAAGCTGTAGATGGGATTGCCCGGCAAGAGTATGACTACATCGTGCGTGATCTTGCCCTTGCGCTGCGAGACGGTACAAATCTGTCAGAGGTAAAAGGGCTTTCATATCGCGATGAGGCCGGGGTTGTGCTGAACAATCCCAATGCAGAGCATATTACCGACTTGGACGAAATCCCGTATGCTGCAAAGTTCATTAAGGAACATCTTTGTGTTGGGGATTATGTGTTTCCGGCCGCCGCATTCCCGTCCATCCAGATGTTTACCGGACGTGGTTGTCCGGCGCGCTGCAACTTCTGCGTATATCCGCAGACGCTTCATGGGCACAAGTATCGCCTGCGTACGCCTGAAAATGTAATCGGCGAGATTGAATATATCCTTGAGAACTTTCCGGAAGTTAAAGAAATTGTCTTTGAGGACGATACTTTCACGATCAATAAATCCCGAGTAACGGAGATATGTAATCTGCTTATCCAAAAGGGCATCCATAAGAAGATACGCTGGCTGTGCAACGCACGTGTCAACCTGGACTACGACACCATGGTTCTGATGAAGAAGGCAGGTTGTCATTTGATCATTCCGGGCATCGAAAGCGTGAACCAGACGATTCTGAATAATATACGCAAAGGCACTACGGTTGAACAGATTGAAAACTACATTGCAAATGCCCGCAAGGCCGGTTTGATGGTTCATGCCTGTTATATGGTCGGAAACAATGGCGAGACGCGCGAGACCATGGAGCAGACGTTAGCGGCAGCAATGCGCTTTAAAACCGATACCGCGCAATTCTTCCCACTGATCCCCTATCCGGGAACGGAAGCCTACGAGTGGGCGCGCAGAAATAATTATATCAATGGTAAGTATGATGAGTATGTCCACGAGGACGGCACACTCAACTGCATCATCAATACACCAGCGCTCAGCGCGCAGGATCTGGTTGACTTCTGTTCATACGCCAGAAAGAAATATTACCTGCGCCCATGGTATATTGCGCATCGCCTGTGGCGCGGACTACAGGACAAGGAAGACCTCAAGCGTTCGCTCAAGGCGTTT
>CALWLV010000254.1 GCA_944381595.1 uncultured Roseburia sp. | reverse complement strand
CAGGGCTTTGTTACCTCCACTTACAGCAATCGCAATCGGCTCAAAAAAACAATTCCCAAAAATCGTTTCTTCACTAGATGTTACAAAAGCACTCAAAACAGATTCCACTATTTCTGAAGCGCTTTCCATTGCCTTGGCACGGTACAAATACGGATTTTTTCTCTTTATCACCTTTTTTATATCTAACGTATCGATTTTTTCAATCAATGTTCCGTAAAACGTTTCTAACGCTTTTGCTATAGCCTGTACTACTGCAGACTCATCATATGAATTATTAATTGCCATTTTTCATGCCTCCTATTTCCATTGCACTTTTAATTCTATTGTGTACGCTAGTTCCTCTAAATCTCTTTGTTTCAATAGTTGCTGTATTCTCAGCTGTAGAAATAATCGCCTTTCCAATCGCTTCAGCCAAACCCACCGGTACCGCATTTCCAATCTGTCTATATTGTGCTGATACAGTTCCAGTGAATTTCCAGTCATCTGGAAATTGCTGAATTCTCGCATACTCTTTTATACTTAATGGTCTGTCCTGTCTCGGATGGCAGAGCATTGTTGCCTTCTGCGCCGGTGATGTCGTAATTGTAGGAGAAGGCTGCGAATATGATAGTCTTCTATAAAAGCCAACTTTACCACCACCTGATTCATATGCACCACCCATTGCAATAGGTATTATATCTTCTGGTAAATCTCTCCAATTCCCACCTTCCGGAACCATCTGAAGATATTTTTTTCTGTCTCCACTTAATGGCGTAAAGCTACCCGGATCGCTTTCCAAATCTCTTATCGCATCCCCAACGGTTTGCCAACGATAATTTGAATTTTGGTGCATTTGGAAATGTGTCGGTATAGGTAAAAATATATCTTCATTATCTCGACTACCTATTAAGACAAAACGTTCACGAAACTGTGGAACACCGTAGTTTACTGCATCCAAAATACCGTATACGGTTTTATAACCTAGTTTATCAAACTCGGCCAAAATAACATCTAAAACTGTTCCTAATTTTTGTTCCGGATCTATATTTTGCTCTATTCCCTCTTTAGTTCTATCTTTTATAGGAACATGTTTTAAAGGAGCTGACACAATACCTTTCACGTTTTCCATCACAAAAAATCTTGGACGTATATAATCAATCATTCTTATAAAGTCCATAAATAGGCTTCCTCTTGGATCATTAATACCAAGCCTTTTTCCTGCTGTAGAAAAAGGCTGACATGGCGGACCACCACAAATCATAAACGGTTCACCAACATGTAATCCTGTCAATTCCAAAAGTGTCTCAGGTTTTATTTCTCGGATATCTCCGCCAAGAACGTTATGTCCATTTGCCTTCATGGTTTCCACACATGACGGTTCGAAATCTTGTCCGATTACCACGTTTAATCCCGCTTTTCCAAGTCCAATATCCAACCCCATTGCCCCTGAAAACAACGAAATTACATCTCTATTATTTTTATACTTTTCACGTGCTTCTTCCCAATTAATATTATTCATCAAACAGACTCTCCATCCTCTAATATAAATTTTCTTTCAAATGTTGTTCCTGTCGCCTCTGCAATTCGATCCAAATCAGCTACTGTAAAGGTTTCTCTTTTTAACTTAGCATTCAGATTTTGAGGTGACATTCCCATTCTGCGTGCCAACTCTGAAACACTAATATTTGTTCTCACGCATAATACTTTTATTTGTTCTGATATATTCATAAGGGTACCTCTTTAAAAATTCAACAGCTACATTATAATTATAAAACTTTAAGTTTAAATAGTCAATATTTTAGCATAGATATTCCATTAATGGGTATTAAAGCACAAAAAAAGAACCTCCAACACCGTTTAGAAGTTCTTTTATCAAGAGATACGTTTTCAGCAAATTATATTTATATCAGTTCACATACCATTTGAATTTTCTCAATTTCAAATAACGCCTTGCGTTTTTTATGTATGACTCGATAATAAACCACCGCAGTCTCTCCTCTGTATTTACAATGAATTACGCTCTTGCACTTTTCATTCGTTATTGCCCAATCTACTTACACCATATACAGGCTTCCCCAGAAATACCTAACAAATACAAAAAAATCTTTTACAAGGAGATAGATAAAATTGATTAACGCAATTATAAAAATCGTGTCGGAAGACTATCCAACATTTGTAGATATGCAAAGAGCCATATATTACATATATCGCCTGAATACTAATAAACCACTACCTGTCTATTGCTACGGTGCTTATCCTCCTACAGTAGACAATATCATTAACCAAATAAACGAAACTATGTGCAATTCTTCCATTACTCCCATTACATATCTACGCCATTTTATTATTTCATTCCCAACAAATATTGCATACAGCAACACACTTTGTTTATTTGCAGATAGCATAGCCAAATTATTCTGCAATGAATATCAGATTTGCTATGCCTGTCATCAGAATACCGATAATCTCCATTTTCACTATATGGTATCTGCTGTCAGCTATATCCCAACTATGAACAATTTAGACAATGAAATAATGTCTCTTTATTTAACCCAAATGTTTGCACTTGCTGAAACCTTTGGAATTTCACTTGAAAGAAAGGAGTAACTATGTTTGAAAGATTTGATGATATACTCACAATTGAAGATTTAGCTGAAGCTCTAAAGATAGGAACTACACAAGCTTACAAACTTGTACGCTCTGGAAAGATAAGAGCATTCAAAGAAGGTAAGGACTGGAAAATAAGCAAAACCGCCCTTATCACATATGTACGAGAACAGAGCAGAATCTGACACATCCTTTTATCCTCCATTCTTCGTAAGGTATCCTTATTTGAATTACATACTATAACAATGAAACCTAAAATTATTATGGTCGCCCACTACCAAAGTGCTGGGAGAAGGAGGACTTATGCCTTTATTTGATATTTTCAGCGATATTAAAGCTGATATCTCAACAGCTATTGCATGCAGAAAAATGATAAAAGCTGAACAGCAGATGCATAAAGATGTTACTGCCAATGATTACAAAATGCTATTTGACATTATGCAATATCATAACGAAACTGGTTGTGATTGGCAGGAAGCTATTGAAAAATTTACAACCAATACTCAGACATCTTAATTTCACTGCAATACAATTATATTTATAGCCGGTTACAGAAAATAAAGGGGCTGTCGCACTAAGTAATTAGCGTGCAGCCTCTTTTCTTTGCAAAAAAATTACAGCCAGGCTTTGAAAAGTCTGGCTGTTGGTGTAAAATATAGGTATGCGAACCCCTATATTATTACACAAGA
>CALWLV010000253.1 GCA_944381595.1 uncultured Roseburia sp. | reverse complement strand
TGGAATCAATGGTTTCAAATCATGATCACCTATCAATATGTCATCGTCAGTTGCGAACTGTAACTCATGCTCTACATCCACAACTATCGCACAATTCATAATTGCTTTTGACATCATACCTAACTTTTCTAAATTCGATATTGAGAAAAAGAGATGTTTTTCTCTACAAATTTCACAGATTCTGATAAACAAGTTTTCATTATAATTATCTAGAATGCCTTTAACACATATAACCTGAGAATCACAACCATTAATGGTATCTATGATTTTTTTGAAACTATCTTTTTCTGAATCAATATTTATTATCAACGGAGTACTTAGATCTAATAAAGCCGAGACGGCCTCTGACAAATTAGTACATACTTTATCAACTGAAATCACCGCCATACCATTGGCAAGTGCAGCTAAAACTGTTCCTGTTATCTCCGTTTCATTTTCAAAATTTACAGAAATGTTCTCTCTAAAGTCATCAAAAAAGTCTTCAATAGAATCAACAGCTTCTCCGTATGAAGCATTCACCGAAAATGTTTTTGGATGAATTGTGACTATGTCCAAATCATTTTCACCTATCGTTTGAATTGCTGTATGCACTCCATTATTATTACTTTCAAATCCCAATTTTTGAAATATGAGAGTGTCTATTCTTTTTTCAACAATTCTTTTTTCAAAGCTATCAAAATATTTTTCCTCAATGCTTTCCAATTCATCGATTTGGTTACCAAGGGCTGCTTTTCGTTCCTCTAAAGCATTTACTTGTTGACTCAACGATACCTTGTTATCAGTTAATTCTTCGACTTGAGATCTTAATCCAGCTAATTCGCATGATAACCGTTCTTCTTCAATCCTCTGTTTTTGTTGATATTCTGTTTCTAATTCTACTTTCCTTTGTTCTGCTTCGTCTTCAAGCCGCAAAACTAATTCTTCGTGCTTTTGCTCCGCTTCCGCAAATGCAGTTTTCCATTGCATGTCATCTGCTGCCTTTCGTTCTGCAAATTCTTTTTCATATTCAGAGAACCACTCTTCTTTTTGCTTTTTCTTTTCAGCCTGCGACAGATTTTCATATTTTTGTATCTTTTGCTCTGCTGAATCAAGCTTTTCTTTGAGTTCTCTCTGAATCCTAGCTTTATCTTCAATCTGTTTCTTTAAATCACGCTTTTCCTGTTCAAATTCTGCTGAAAGCCGTTTTTCTTGTTCCTTTAAGGCATTTGCAACTTCCGCCTTATGCTTTTCCTCAAGTTTTTTCGTCTGCAAGATCTTCCCAATTTCTTCTTCTACCTCTACGCGGAACTCTCCTTGAAGACAAATATCATGTAATTTAAGAAACACAAAAAACATTTCTACCGATACATCCGTCACAGAAATTTCTACGATTCTAAAGTAAAACTCAGCCAGTTCTTTCGCACTATATGCCTTTATTTCATCGATACTTACAGATGGCTCCATACAGTTTGTTATCGCCTCAAAAAATTTATCTCTGAAAGACTCTAACTGAGTAGCTACAGCGGCTCTGAAAGGTTCTTCACCTTTTTTATAAAGTCTAAATGCAATTCCTGGCAAAAAGTTTTGAACCAACGCAGACTTCTTATCTAATCTCCCTAATTTTTTTGCATATTTAGTATACCGCTTGTCCTTTATTGGAATCAAAAAAAGAGCAAGATCCGCATTCTTACATACAATATTTATTTCTTCTTCATCAAAGATTTCCAACAATTCGAAATTAATTCCTTTTTTACTCATCAAGTATTTCCTCCAATACGTTTATCAAGGCTGCAGAGATACAATTGCTTTTTAATGCACTAACGAGATGATTTCTCGAAAGTTTGACTTTATCCTGCATTTCAAATATTTGAATTCGTGTTTTATATGGTAATCTGACTGTTTGGGTTCCTTTGTATTTTTCAAACAGCTGATATAACACGTCATCATTTATTTCTGTATTGCATCGTTCATCTTCAATCGATACACCTATGACGTTAACTAGAAATTTATTTTGTAACACACAAACCAAATCACCATTATTCAAATCTTCAAAAGTAAAGTCTCCTATACCGCCATTCTTTTCTATTTTCCCATCACTCCGAACTAAGATAAAATCCGTCGGATTCTCAGTTCTAAATACTATCTTGTTACAATTGTTACATGTATCTCTTTCTTGGAAGAAAACGTACGTATCGCCAACCAGTTGGTATATTCCAGCATCATGAGTTTGTATACTTCTTTTTCTTTTTAGAAGTAAAGTACCATTTGAAATATATTTTCTATCAATGTTAACTAAGGTTTCTTGAGCCCATACTTTCACACATGTCATATTGTTGACAGAATCTAATTCATCCGGAACTTTCCTTATACCATTATAAACATATACTTTAGGCTTATCGTTACCAGATACAATATATCCATAAATATTTTGCTCCCTGCTATTAACAATATACCCCTCTTCTGATCTAATTACTGGTGGCCAAACCGGTATAAACTCTGGTTGTTTTTCAAGAAGATGAATTTTCAAATTTGTTCGCAAATACGCTGTGAGATAACGAAACTCTGCATCTGAAATATCGGACGAAAACGAACCTTTGAACACATTCAAAGATACATCCTTCAACACAAGCCGACCACATTTTTCCATTTTTACCCCGGGAATAAAACTAGGTAGCTGAGGTTGACGTCTTACCCAATAATATTCTTCATCTGTAGTAACCGAATCTCCATGTCTGATTTTCTTTCCCCCTTGTTCAGATACAGTAAATAATGCGCCTTCATACGAAAAACCATCTGCATAATCGGACCAATGCTGAGATATTTCATACGTTTTGTTTGCAGGCTCATAGCACAGATGATATTTGTGTCCTGATAAAGGAATGTAATCTAAAGGAATTAGTGCAGTTCTCTCACTGGAGAATCTTTCTGTATTAATACGATAAGTATTTTTTCTGTCAATTTTTACCGTAACTGACTCTGCAATAGCTTTTTCCATTAAAACAGTTGGCAAAGCCTTAAATCCCATGTATAAATAGAAATCACCAGATGAGTTTACTCGCATATAAATAGGTAAACCAATTCTTTCATACACTGAATCAGTTGGACTTCCATCGACACGTCTATCGCATTCTGCTGATACATCACTTTTCTTAAAATGTGCAAAATGATTACTATATTTACTTCCCGTCAAATGAACAGGTTCCCCGCACTCTGGGCAAACAAACCTATCTTTACTATAATAATGGGAGCGATCATATTCATCTGCGTTCGCTTCTTTTTGCTTACCTCTTGCATAAAAATCTAATGCAGTTTTCATACGTACCTCCCGTTCTTAACATTAATCTCCAGAATTAAATTCGACCAGTTTTTCCCAATCAATAGCTCCATCATCTTTGCAAAAACTGTTTGAAAACTCTCTAATCAATCTATTCGCTGCTTTATTGTAACTCTCTTTATACGAAGCCACATATTGTTCGGGCATAGTTCCCATATAAGTAATGATTTTTTTGTAAAATTCCTCATCGCCAGTCAATTCTGCCCAGAATTGTTTCCCTGCCAATTCTTGATACATTTTAGGCTTCCCTCTACCACTCTCTTTTTTCTTTCCATAGCAGTATCCTATGTATGCCTCATATCTTGCTTTTGCCTGTTGTGCAAGCTTTGCTGCTGCCATAAAATTTTGTTCCTGGCGTTTTTTGCTGTCAGCATTAAAAACAGACGGACCACTTTTAACTGCAATCGCATAAATTGTATTGGTAGAATCATCTTGAATCATCAAATCAATG
>CALWLV010000252.1 GCA_944381595.1 uncultured Roseburia sp. | reverse complement strand
AAAATCTTGTGCAGAGCAAGATCTGCCGCCGCTGGCTGGATGACTTGTCCAATAAGCGGGGAGATGGATATCATTTGGTTCGAACTTCCCTCTCTAAAGATGCGGATGCAGTCTATTGGGCCATCCTCCAGGCATGCAAGAGTTTGGATTGGTTGGAACAACACTCAGAAGAGCGGCCCCGTCTGGCTGTGCTCAGCGCCCATGCAACATCCGATCCCCATGCTTTGGACGCCAGTTCCTTGGGTGGCAAACTGTTTCTGCATCTGCTGTCGATACGAACGGACGCCAAGCCGCCCTCTACGGCGGAAGAGCGAGCCGCACTTTACTATAGCTGCGGCATTTTGTGTGACAGCATATCAAGTTCTGTCACACAGGTAGGCGTGAGCCTGCATACGGAAACAGGAGAGCATCCAGCTTATCGCGCCTTCCGTCTGCGAAACGAGGCCGGTACTCTGACACTCACCAATCTGGCCGGCATCTTATCCGCAACCAGCCCCTCCGGAAATGCATATCTGGTGGAAAACCAAATGGTATTTTCCCAGCTGTGCGACCAGGCCCCTCGGTTTCATTCTCCCCTAATCTGCACATCCGGGCAGCCAACGGTGGCTGTGATTCGCCTGCTGGATATGCTTGTTTCCTCCGGTACCAACCTGTTTTATTCCGGGGACTTTGACGGAAAGGGTCTGTCCATCGCCCTACAGCTTCTGACACGCTATCCGGATCATCTGCACCTATGGCATATGACTGTGGCAGATTATGCTCAATGCTGCTCCGATGTAAGTCTGAGCGAAGCCAGCCTTGCTCTTCTTCATGCCTGCAAATATACCCTCCTTGCTCCTACAGCACAGGCTATTGGGGACAAGGGATATGACGGGTATCAAGAACTGCTGCTGCCTAAACTGCTGGCAGACTTGACTGACACTTGATAGGACGCAAACACTTTCTTCATCTCACCGATTTGTTCTGTCCTGTCGCCAAGCAGGGAAAGATCGGAGACCAATAGCTGATCCAGCTCCCCACGCATTGCAGCCTGCATAGGCTGCGCCAATCCAGCCTGGGGGAAAGGACTGGAACTGTCTTTCTGAATGGAAAAGCCGATCATCGTATCTGCGTCGCTCACATAGCATGTCTGCATAGTGCAAATATCTTGCGCACTGTATCCATAAATCCAAACTCTCATAAACATCTCCTTTCTATTTGGTTAAGCACAATATTTCCTTTATTACTGTATACTCAACAGTCGAGACGGCGGTAATTGCCCACTATTTTCTATTCTGATCGATTCACCGATATTCTAATCACAGAGTCATGTTTATTTGAAAATTGAACCTAAATAGACGCCGCCCGGAAGGACTTGTAATTTCAAGTCTTTCCGGGCAGCACTTTTCTATCACTTTTTAGAAAAAGTATACTGGATATTTTCTGATCTGTTCATATAAGATCTGTTCAACTCTGGCAATCACCGCACTGGAATATAGTTCCCTGACGGCATCCAATATGGGTGGGATGTCATGCCGGACAAAGGAAAATTTCAACTGTGCCCCATACAATGCCTCAGCTGCTTCGACCTGCGCATCAAAGTCCGTGTCAAATGGCTTGGCCCGAACGCAACTGATGCAATCATAAACATCCTTATCCACAGGATAGTCATTCAGATCTGACAGCAAGGCCAACCCATGATCAAAAATCGGACAGAGGCGAAACTGCTTTGTTTTTTCATTTCGGATCACCGCCAGATTGTTGGTGTGGCGATCCTCATTTAAGAAGAAGGAATCCAATTCCAGCATTAGGGTCATATACTTCCCTACTCCGGTCAGGCCGGTGGTCTTTTCAATAAATTCCACTGTATAGCGAATCCGTTCCTGCAACTCACGGATTCCACTAAGTGCCGCCGCCAGGCCCTGCCCCTGATAGGCGCGGTGCAGCCGTTCGAAGGGCACCAGCATCTCGTCCTTAGCACGGAAATTTTTGCTGACACAGCCAGGAAACTCCTTTCCACCATGCCCGATCCATACAGGTTCATACGCTACGAAAGTGGTCACATTGGATTGCCTCAATAATTTCGATACCAAAACCTCGGCCAACGCCTCATAGCCCATATGATCAGCTTTGTACCACTTACCATCCACCTGCCATTTGGGCTGGTCCCCCTTAGAAGTATGCCCCTGAATCGGTTCCTGCTCAATGGCATCAAGATTGATTCTGTCCATACGCCTCCCCTTCCAACGGATAATAACTGAATTTCAGCCACATATCGTCCTCAACTGTCCGGCCCCTTGTTTTTTCTACAATCTGCAGAGGATCATAAGATGTAAGCTGAAGTTGCTTCAATAGTTCTTTCACATTTCCTCGCGTAGCAGGGAAGCAGCGGCCTTTCAAAAACAGCTCAAAGTCATTCCAAGTGGGATGTTCAATGACGCCAAATGCGCGATGAAGCATGTCCTTCGTTTTATTCTGAACCATGATTCTTTGATTTAAGAAATCCACATCAATGATTGTACATGGATGCCGCTGATACATATAGGTGATGCGTAATGTACAGCCTGCTACCGGTTCTTCATTGATGTACTTCCCAATGACCTGTCTGGATGTTTGAAACCGCTTCGCTATCTCGGTCACCGTTATTCCATTTTCAAGCAGGCTGCGGATTGTCTGCACATCCTCTGCAGTAAATTTTTTCTTCCGGCCAGCCTTACGAGGATTTTTTTCCTTGTATATCCGGGCAATCTTTGTTAATTCATTGACATCATCCGTCCCAAATAAATCCAGGCACAATTTGCGGTAATCCATTTTGCTGCTCCCCCTCTCTCGAAATGATATGTAATTATTTTAATTTAATTCCATTATATCAAGAAAATTGATTATGTCAACTGTTTATGCAGATTTGATGAATGACCGCTATATTTTTTATCTATTTTGACTGCACTTACAATAACCACGGCGCTACCTGGGTTACATGCGAAGCCCGGAAAGTCTTGTCCCACAAGGCTTTCCGGGCTTCACTTACATTAGTTCCGGCGGGATACCTGTAACTGATGTTTCTGCACAAACTCCCGCAACAGGGATTCCTGGTTCTGGACGCTTTGGGATGGTCCCTCGCTCTCATCCTCCTTTAACAGTCTGATGTATAAAGCCGCATGGTAATCCATGGAATTGCTTATCTCTAAGTACATACGATGCCTTTTGAGATAAGCGGCCATTCATCGGCTAGATTGTATAATGGGATTTTCAAAGACATCAAGAATATGGCTGAGGTAAAGCCGAAAGGATTCATCCAAAATCTCCGCAGGGCCTTTTTCAGAATTTGCATAGGAACAATGTACAACAGGCCAGTCTTTTTGCTTCATTTACATCCCCTCCTTTGTTTACCGTATGAATGAAAATCGCCCATCTGTGTTTGTCAAACGAAAATGTGAGCAAAAGGGCCCCAAAAAAGTGAGCACCTTCAGCACCAGATTTCATGTCGTGAGCAATGTTTTTCCCAAGTACCAAATGCTCACCTTTTGAGTACCCGGAAA
>CALWLV010000251.1 GCA_944381595.1 uncultured Roseburia sp. | reverse complement strand
ACAAATACAGAATTAAAAATGATACACCTCTCTGAGGTTGAATCACAGCAGATTAAATGGCTGTGGTATCCATTTATCCCTTATGGAAAGCTGTCAATAGTGCAGGGAGACCCCGGTGATGGGAAATCTACGCTGATACTTAATATTGCAGCAAAGCTGTCAATGGGAGAATGTATAGATGAAAATATGAATATTACTGAGCCTGTAAATGTAATATATCAAACGGCAGAAGATGGACTTGCAGATACAGTCAAGCCAAGACTTGAAGCAGCAAATGCAGACTGTAGCAGAATATCAATCATAGATGAGTCTGATAAGAGTGTTAGTATGACGGATGACAGGATAGAGGAAGCCATAAAAAGAGAAAATGCGAAATTGTGTATATTTGATCCGATACAGGCTTATCTTGGCGGTGATACTGATATGAACCGGGCAAATGAAGCCAGAAAAATGACGAAGAAGCTGGGCAGTATTGCTGAAAGAACTGGCTGTGCCATTGTTCTTATCGGTCATATGAATAAAGGCTCAGGAGCAAAGGCTGCTTACAGGGGAATGGGGTCCATTGATTTCTTTGCTGTGGCAAGGAGTGTAATGCTTGTCGGCAGAATAGAAGGGCAGAGTAATCTCAGGGCAATGATACAGATAAAGAATAATTTTGCAGCATTTGGTCATCCAAAAGCATTTGAATTGGCAGAGGACGGATTTCATTGGTTAGGTGATTATGAAATTACTGCTGATGAAGTACTGGGCGGTATGGTGCCAAAGGCAAGTAAACTTGAGATGGCAAAGCAATTTTTAAGAGAACAGGCAGAAAGAACACAGAAAATTTTAAGTACAGAGATTATAGAGCTTGCAGCACAGGAAGGAATATCGAAAAGAACACTTGAGACAGCAAAGAAGGAACTTAAGATAAAGGCTGAGCGTTGCAATAATAACTGGTACTGGAATTTGAGAGCATAAAAATTAACATCGCAACATTGCAAAGTGTCAGGTTTTGCGATCTTGAAGATTGCAAGGTTGCAAAATATATAGACCTTGCGATGTTGCGGTCTTGAAAAGAAAGGACAATTACTATGACATTATTTGAAGAACTTGGTGTTGAGTATAAAGAAGTGGATGGCATTTTATATCCTCTTTTATCTGTTGATGAAGCAGAATACAATCTTACGGATATAGGGAAATATGGTCGGATGTGGCTTAGTTATATGGAAGAAAATGAACCTTCTGAGTATCATCATATGGCAAGAATGGGACAGCTTAGAAAGCGGGCAGAAGCAGTAAACGAAGAATCTTATGAACGATTGGACAATATTGAAGAGACTTGGTTGAAAAAGCATATGACGGGTAAAAAGAAAACATTTATGGAGCAGCTGTATTTGCGGAATCAGGCGAGAGCGATGGCAGAGGAAATCGTGATAAATGAGATTGTGTTTAAGTGCAGATGAGGTTTAAAAGGCTGATGCCAAAACCCTCGGAGAGCCCCCGCAGTTTTGTCAGTATGACGAAACTGCTAGGGGGTTATCATCTATGGCAGAGCCAAGATGATAACCGCACCTCTCCGACAGAAAAATACGAATAAGAAAGGACAAATGCCTATGGGAAATGTATCATACTCTGCTCATATAAGCAATGGCAAGAGTGCGATAACAAGTAAAAAAGCACTTGCAGGAGTTGCAAAGCATAACCTGCGTAAATATAAGTCTGCAGATTACAGCTCAGAAAATATAAGGCTGATTTATGGAACAACAGATTTGTTTCAGGATGTTAAGAGGGTATATCACAGAGAATTTGATGATGTGGTAAAGGAATATAACAGCAGACAGAAAAGAGAAGACAGAAAGATAAAGGATTACTTTGAACATGTTGCAGGTCTTAATCAGGATATGGCAGTTGAGATTATCTTTCAATGCGGGGACAAGAAATACTGGGAAGAACATTGGAAAAATAAAGATTATATGTCTGAAGTATTTGATTATATTCTTGACTGCCTGCAAAAGCTACTGCCGGAGTTCAAGATTGCGAATGCAGTCATACACTTTGATGAAGCCAGTCCGCATATGCATGTGGTAGGCGTTCCAGTATGGGAAGGAGCAAAGCGTGGCTTATCTAAGAAAGTATCAAAAAGAAATGTATTTACACCGCAAACATTATCTGTGATTCTTCAGGATAAATTGAGAGCGGAGGCAAGTTATGGATTTGAATGTTATTTCAAGGAACAGCTGGCAGAGAAGAAAAAAGGTCGCAACCATGACTTGTTTGTGACGGAATATAAGGTGGCACAGGAGAGTAGGAAGCTTGCTGATATAAAGCAGCAGAACAATGAAGAGCAGGAGAAAAACACTAAACTGAGAAGCAATAACGCAAGCATATCATATCAGATTGCCACACAGGAACAACGTCATAGCAGAAATCTGGATGTTATAGCTGCTGATGAGGACAGGCTGGAGACAGTCAGAAGTAGTATTAATGCAGCGGAAAAGGAATATGCAAAATATGCGGATATGATTACGGATAAAAAGAATAATCTGGAACAGCTTTCTTCTAAGGAAAGTGAACTGATTGAAAGAACAAAAATTGCAGAGAGCGTATATGATATGTTCCGACAGGGTGGAACTGATGATGTCAGGGAGAGGCTTATTGATGTAATGTATGAGAACCAGAAGCTTAGAGAGGAAAATACTACATTAAAGGAACTGTTGGATAAGGCGTATGAGTTTATGAAGCAGTTTGTAATTGATGGGGTTAATCTGCTGGAGAGATTTCTGGAGAGTGTGGGGAAGGTGATTGGAAAGATAAGGTAATCTTTGATATAATATGATGCAAATTAAGAGAACTCATAATTAATTAAGAAAAAAGCTTGATAGAAGAAGAAAAGTGTGATAATATTATCATGTAATACGAAAATATGTTCGAGGAATAAGCAGAGATGAAAATAAGCTATAAGAAATTATGGAAGTTATTAATTGATCGGGATATGATGAAAAAAGATTTAGCAAAGGAGGCAGGGATAAGCACAGCCTCAATTGCTAAATTAGGAAGAAATGAAAATGTGAACACTGATATTTTGCTTCGCATTTGTGTTGCTTTAAAATGTGAAATAAGTGATATATTAGAAATTGTTGTTGATGAATAAAGGAGAATGCTCATGAAAACACCTCATTTAGTACAATATCAGGGAAGTAAGAGAATTATAGCCCCAGAAATAGTTAAATTTTTTCCAACAACATTTGATAGACTCATTGAGCCATTCGCAGGTACATGTGCCATTACAATTTTATCCGCTGCACAAGGACTATGCGATGAATTTTGGATTAATGATATTAATCAACCTCTTGTAAATCTTATGGAAGAATGTATAAACAATCCTTTAAAATTAATTGATGAATATGAAAATATATGGAATGGACAATTTGCTGAAGGAGAAAATAATATAGACTATTTCTATAAAATTAGAGAAGAATTTAATAAAGGTAAGAAAGATTCAGCTAGGATGCTTTTTTTATTAGCAAGGGTAGTAAAGGGTGCGGTGAGATACAATTCTAATGGAGAATTAAATCAGTCGTGTGATAAAAGACGTTATGGAACAAAACCGAATGTTATTGCCAATAATGCATTAGCAATATCTGGATTGTTAAAAGATAAAGCATCATTTTCGAATTTAGATTATAAAGATGTATTATCTAGAGCACAAAAAGGAGACTTGATTTATATGGATCCTCCTTATCAGGGAACTTCAAAAAGAGACAATACTAGAGATAATAGATATATTCAGGGCGTAGAATTTGATGAGTTTGTAGAACAGCTAAGAGAATTGAATGATAGAGATATAGATTATATAGTTAGTTATGATGGTAAAACAGGTGATAAATTTATTGGAAAAACTTTACCTAAATCATTAGAATTAACACATGTTTATATAAATGCTGGGTTATCAACACAGGCAACACTTAATGGCAAAAATGAAATTACATATGAGTCATTATACGCTAGCAAAAATTTAATAAAAAGGCAAGAAAAATATGAACAAATGAAATTGTGTTTTGCATAAGGAGAAAAAATATGGATTTATCACAGGATTTTATAAGTGTTTTAAATGCAGTAACAAATAAGAGGGCAAGGTTTGTAATAGATACGATTCTGGAAAAGGGATATTGTAGTACGGAGGATTTAAAAAATGGTGGATATGAACATGCTCCAAGAGCTGCACGAGATGTAAGAGAATTGGGTATTCCATTGGAAACTTACAAAATAAAAGATTCTACAGGGAAAAGTATTGCAGCTTATAGATTTGGTGATTGGGAAGAAGCAAAGAGAAAAAATCAGTTATCTAAAACATCCGGAAGAACGCAGCTTACAGAAAAATTAAAAAATGCATTATTGGAATATTATGGTGCTAAGTGTAATTTATATGGTGAAGAATATCCTGCAAGGTTACTTCAACCAGATCATCGCATTCCATATGAAATAGGTGGAGATCCAGAGAATATGATGGATTTAGATCGATTTATGTTGTTATCGCCTTCAGCAAATAGAGATAAATCTTGGGCATGTGAGCATTGTGAGAACTGGATTAAGAAAGATATAAGTATGTGTAAGAAGTGTTATTATGCATATCCGGAAAATTACAGTCATATTGCTGGAAAATTAGAGAAAAGAGTTAATGTGATTTTTAATGATAAAGATATGCATTTGTATAACGAATTGCTTAGTCAAGCTAGTGCAAATGGTATTACATGCGAAGAAGAAACAAAAAGAATGATTGCATATTATCAGAAGATGTTAAAAGTGCGAGGTGATAAAAAATAAAATGCAAGAAAAATATTGGAATTATATGGTTCAAATAAAAGCGTGGACTTTTTATTTGGATATATATGCAGAGGATTCGTATAAATGGGATAGAAGAATTAATATATATGGAGCAATTGCGTCATCATCGAGCATAGCGGCATGGACAATATGGCGAAGTTGGTCATTTATATGGGCAGCAATTATAGCAATATCGCAAGTGCTTACTGCAATAAAACAATATTTGCCATTTGGAAGAAGGTTAAAATATCTGCAACCATTTATTGAAGATATGAAGTTGCTTTATTTAAAAATGGAGTATGATTGGTATAAGGTTGCAGCAGGTGAATTATCAGAAACTGAAATTAATGGATTGTTATATTCATATAAAAAGGAATACTCAGGCATTGAAAGTAAATATTTAAAAGAAGAAATCTTAGTTGAAAATGTTAAATATAAAAATAAAGCTGACATAAAAACAGAAGAATATTTTAAAAATAATTTTTAGGAGGTAGATAGAATGGCAGATAAAACAAATCAGTCACCAGAAACACAAAAGAGAGGATTTTCATTACCAACAACATCTGTAAAACCACCAATGCCACCAGTTAAGGAACCTAAAAAAGAAAATGATAAGAAGTAAAGGAAGAATAAATGAGAAAAGCATTATGTGTAGGAATTGATAGCTATCAAAATATAGATGATTTGCATGGATGTGTGAATGATGCTAATGCGGTCAAAGCAGCTCTAGAGCGTAATGGTGATGGAACATTAAACTTTGATGTAAAGATTATGTGTTCAACAAGTGAAAATTCATATATTAATAGGGGAGAATTACGTGATGCGGTGGAGGAATTATTTAAGAGCGATTCGGAAATAGCAGTTTTTTATTTTTCAGGACATGGATCTATTGATAGTCTTGGAGGGTATTTATGTACCAGTGAGGTCAATAGACCAGATGATGGACTTTCGTTAAATGACATTATGGGGTTTGTTGCAACTTCGCGGGCTCACAATAAGGTAGTAATTCTTGATAGTTGCTTTAGTGGAGATATTGCTAATAAGACCGAAATGCCAAATTTTTCAGTCATACATAACGGAACGACATTATTGGCTGCCTGTGGAACGACAGAGTATTCTACGGAGAAAGATGGTCATGGAGTATATACATCATTATTAGTTGAGGCGTTATATGGAGGTGCAATGAATTTGTTGGGAGAAGTCTCTCCGGGAAGTATTTATTCGTATATAGATAGATCCTTGGGAGGATGGGAACCACGACCAGTATTTAAAGCAAATATCAATGGTTTTGTATCATTAAGAAAGAATACACCTCCGATTTCAATATTTGAATTGCAGAAGATAACAGAAATATTTAAATCAAAATATGATGAGTATCATCTTGATCCTACATATGAACCGGATAAACATGAGGCAGATATAAAAGAGGTAAATAAGGATCATGAGGCGATTTTTTCAACATTGCAGAAGTATGTAAAATTAAATTTAGTTGTACCTGTTGGAGAGGAACATATGTATTATGCTGCAATACATCATAAGGCATGTAAGCTGACTACACAGGGACAGCATTATTGGAACCTTGTAAAGAAAAACACTATATAAATAAAGGAGATTATTATGAGAATTAATGTATTTATACCACACAGATGGAATTATAATGATTATGAGGAGATAAGTGCTTTATTAGATAGAACCAAATATAATGTGAGAGATTATTCGGTACCAAGTACATCACCATTTGATAGCATTGATAGTAGGTACAATGTTGATCCACAAATAAAAAGGCAGATACGATATGCTAGTGTAATTGTATGCTCTAATCGACCTGCAAATAGTAATGGTATGTCAATTGAGGAAATTAAATTTGCTATTGAGATAGGAAAACCAGTTGTTGCGGTAAAGATAACAAATAGCACAGCCTCGGATTTGATAAGTTTGAATGTTCCTGTTATTTCAAATAGGAAAGACTCATTAGAAAATTGGATAAGTCAAAATGTATAATATTCTGGTAAGTATGATCAGCATTGCAGATAATATTAAAAACAATAATATAAAGCTTTCGTATATTAAGAGGAGATAATATGGGAAATAGTTATCTAGATGTATTAGAACGAATAGCAAATGCACTGGAGCAACAGAATGGGATACCAATATGGGAAATATTAATTAATATAATTCCTTGGATAGGGGTTATTATACCAATAGTTGTATTGTTTATAGAGCGTGGGGAAACTAAACGACCATATGTTGAAGTGTCATTTGAACTTGTGCGGAGCACAATGGCATGCTTAGTAATAAGAAATGTAGGTAGGGTTCCAGCAGAGTTAAAGTCTATGACTTTTAATGATTGTTTTATACAACAGTTAACCCCTGAGAAGGCAGAAATATTAAAGAATAAAAATAAAATGAATGTCACAATATTTCCGAATAGATATTGGGTACTCTCTTTAGATAAAAATGTATTTGATGTTATTAAGTTTGAAAATACAAAATTAGAGGTAACATATACTTATTCAAAAATTGGAAAAAGGAAAGAGTATAGTGATTATACAGAAATAGATTTTAAAGAATATAAATCTTTTTTAGTATATTTATCAGAAATAGATGAATTTAAAAATATGGCAGAAAAAAAGCTTAATGATATTACAACCTTATGTGATAATATAAATAAGCAAATGAAGGCATAAAGCATATAAGTCTATTTATTTTTGAATTAATATGTGATACCTATATGATACCTAAATTTTTGAAAATATAAAATAATTGTGATAAAAGGTGTAATAATCGCCATTAAAAGTTCCAGAAATCAAGCCTTCACAGGGATGATAAGTTTCTCTGCGGGGAGTTTGAATAATTTTCAAAAGCTCGCAAAGCCTAGTAAAATGGGCATTTGCGAGCTTGTTTTTTGTCTTGTGGTGTATATTCCGACCGCTTAGAGCACACTGCACGGTGTTTTAGTGCATGGTTTCCGCTCATACAGTGCACTCTTTCCGGTCGTCAAAGCATTGTTATTACTCTGGAACGTTTATTCCATTTTCTTTTAGCAATGACTCAAGCAACTTCACACGATCCAGCAGATAACTGATTTCGATCCAATTAGATGTACATAGTTCCTCTGCCTCTTGTAAAGCCACTTGTGCTATCTGGTAATCAATCCATAGAGCACATTTGCTATTATGGTTGAAGGGACATTCGTTTATCATGAAATGCCTCCTTCCTTTTTTGTTTTTAATCCATGACGTCGTCGCATTGATACTTTTCCTTCAATGAAAACATCGTATGCATTGTTTGTAATGCGATCCATGATAGCTTCTGCTATAGGACTTCCTTCATCGTATTCCGGGTCAATACGTCCATACCATTCTTCATCATTATACTGGGTGCAAAGAATCATAGAACCCTTCGGACTATTAATCCTCTTTTCGATGATTTCAAGAATGTCATATCTTTCTTGTGTAGAAAGCTTTCGAATCAACCATTCATCAATGTTTGTTGTAAAATAAAATTACCGAAAGTTGCAAAAAGAAATTGGCGAAAGTTGCATCTCCAAATTGGCGAAAGTTGCAAAACTCACCATAAAGCTCTCAGGAACGGTGTTGCGCCTGTGTGG
>CALWLV010000250.1 GCA_944381595.1 uncultured Roseburia sp. | reverse complement strand
GATTAAATAATCCCTATCTTCATCTATCAAATTTAAATATGTATTTCTCATAAAATATACCTCCTTTCTAAGTATATTTTATCACAAAAACATCATATTGTATATAGGATATTTATTTAATTTGTATTATACTAGCCTGTGGTGTTTTCGTTTTCCAAGTGCTGAAATCCACCATTTGATTCAATTGTTGAAATGTCGCATAACCGCCATTTTGGCGCATCGCTTCAATAACATTATCTTTTTGTGACATCTATTATCACCTTTATTCTTTTAGTATTATTTAACACAATAACGACTTATATTCATTACTACAACTTTTGATTTGTCGACTTGGGTGACAAAGGTTGCGAATTGCTCCTGTTGCTCTAATGGGGGCAAAATTATTTCAAGGTTAAGCAATCTCTCCTTTGAAATATTAGACATTGATTTTGCTGAACCGGTAGCTATCGCTTGAATGCCCCCTCTAAAGAGATCATGGTTAATAAGCTTCCAAAGGAATACCCTGTTGCATGTTGGTATTGTATTCAAACGAAAGATTAAATCGGGCAACATCAGCTTTGGAGGAGTGGCATAGACATATGCACACATACCAACTAATTCTGGTGTATTTTTCCGAGTAAACAGTAGGTCACCCGCCCGAACAGCTGCTTCTTCAACGAATTGACTTTCATGGAGCACTGCTTTGTTTTCTTCTGGACGATAGAACCCGTACGTAGCCGCACTAAGCTTGAGTACAGCAGGCCAATCTCCTTGTCGTGCTTCTGAATCGCACACAAAACTCTTGCCATTGTCAATGCTCTCTATACAAAACGAAAGCGGCACTTTCTTCCAACACATCCCATTGGCAACCGGATCTCCAAACATCTCAACAAATCGGGCTTTGATGAGGTCGTCCAATTTTTGAAGTTCCTTTTTTCTATTCCTTACAATCATTCTTGCTTTATCAAGAACCCGAACTATTTCTTCCTGTTGTTCAATTGTATATAAAGGTATTTCATAGTCCTTCAACCATTCTGTACTCATATTTTTTTGAGCTACCCCTTTTGATGCTTGTATGCATTGCTGTTCAAAATAATCACTATTTAAAATATGAAATAAATATCCTTTCGAAATCCGATTAGATTTCATGCGTAAACAAGCTACTCTCTGATTTAATGCAGCCGGTAGCATTTCTTTTTCTAATATAGCTACCCTTCCAACATTGCCTGTTAATGATATTAGAAGATCACCCTCTTCAAGTTTATACTTATCCAAACCACTTGACTCCAATGGATAAAAAGCTGGGGTTGTATCTTCAACAAATCCTTTTTGAACATTGGCTATTCTTATTATTCTGATTCCTGAATCTACATAGTTTTCACTCTTAAATGCAAAACCATTAAGAATATCACAAACAGCGCCTATTTTTATTTTTTGCATCTCTTCATCCCTACAAATCCGAATTTACTTTAAGCAATAAATTTTTGATGAGATGTTTTTACATTTGTCTGGTTTACAATGGCATATTGCATGGTAGTATCTATTTGAGAATGACCTAATATTTTTTGTACTTGTTCGATTGGCATACCTTTATCAATAGCTCTTGTTGCCATTGTTCTACGGAATTTATGTGGATGAATTTTTTCCATATTCAATTTTCTACCAAGCGTACGGATACGAATCTCTACTCCACTAATCTTCAAACGATCATGAGGTGCATCTAACGATACAAAAAGTGCCGGATTACTGTCATCTCTTTTTTTCAAATAGTCTTGTAAATGAAGCTTGGCCTTAGCATCAAAATATACTTTTCGTTCTTTATCTCCTTTTCCAAAGACAACACATTCTCTAGCTTCAAAATCCACATCTGAAATATTCAAATTCACCAATTCGCCCACACGTATTCCCGTAGAATACAGCAAATCAATCATAGCCAAATCTCTGGAACAGTCACAACTATCCCTAAGCAATTCTATTGCTTCATCAGAAATAATTTCTTTCACAGGTTGCTTAGTTTTTATTTTATGAATACGCCTCATCGGACTTTTCAATATATAATCCTCTTCCTCTAGCCAAGAGAAAAAGCTAGAAATATTTCGCCGAATATTATCCACAGTAACTTTGCTGCAGTTATTGATTTTTTGATAATCAACAAGATATTTTCTGATTTCTTCTGTAGAAATCTTTCGTATAGGCTGTTCTATGTTTTGAAGCATTCGCTCTATCGTAGAGCAATAATATTGAATCGTTCTGGATGAACATCCTTCAATTTTTTTTGCATCCAAAAACAACTGTAAATAATCACTATTTGAAGTCTCTTCTTTTCGTATTTTATTCTCTGAAAATGTTTGAAGCAGGACTTCTTGCAATTTCTTCATCTGTGAAACATTCAAATAATCTGCCATTTCGTTAATAATCAGTACAATTTTTTCTTCCATGTTGATATTTTCTCCTAACCATACCAACATCCTGCACCCAAAATAATTAAATAACTTTATTTTCCAAATAACACTCCAGCAAATACGATGGATTTTCATAATACATACTGCTGTTGTAATCATCAATTTTACTGCTAATAAATGAATTGTAAACTTTTAATAATGCATCAATTACGTCTATCTTTTCGCATTCTGCCACAGACTTAATCAATCTTTTATATACTTTACCGATATCCCAATGTGTTGGAATAGCATATTTACATGCTGCCACATTATCAAAATTTCCTGTTTTAATTTCTGCTTCCCGGATAAAATCATCACTAACGCGATCTATATTATCACTATGATAGATATCTGCTAAATCATAGATTTTTTCAAGATTCTTTTTGCCTAATGCATTTACGGTTTTTGCTCTTGTATTTTTCGTCTTTCTTGCAATATAATCGATTAAACTACATGTAAAGAACAAGTCATTTTCTTTTGCTGATTCTCGCCCTTTATTCTCCATTACAAAACCTCCTCAAACCCTCTGTATTCAAGACATTTTAATGCTTCTTTTGTACAGAAATTAATCTGATGCGTTGGATATTTAAACTTTGCCAAAACCCAAAACTGTTCTCTTGTAATACTTCCATCCATGTAATCAGAGACATAATTATAAATCTGGTCATCTGCCATTGCACCAATCACAATATCATACGAATGTTTCTTACCACTTCTGCAATCAATGATAAAATCCAGCCATTCATCTGTCATTTCTTTAAATTCTTTTATTTGCAAATTAGAATTCAAACGCACATCGTAGATAGACACAATTTTTGTATCATACCGTTTTGCCCACCGTTGCGCCTGTTCTTTTATAATCGTGCAGTAAAATCCCTTTCCGAAATCCTTTGTATTTCTTCCAATACGAATTTCAGGATTTTCAACTGGTTTATAACCACCATGATATACTGTCATTTTTGCCACTTGACATCTACCTCTCTATCCAAAATATTTCTGCATTAAACTATCAAACAATAACTGTGCCTTTTCTAAAGCTTTTTGTACTGCAACTTTTGATTTGTCGGTCTGAGCGACAAAGGCAGCGAACCGGTTTTGAAGTTCAATCGGTGGCACAGGAATTATCAATGTACTCAAAATCTGTTGGTTAAGATTTTGAATATTTGCACCTCGACCTATCATTTTTTTCCGGATTGAATCAGTCTTCAGAACTTGAAGTAAGTACGGAATATTAACTGTTTCATCTATCTTTCTATATCTAATGCAAAAACCGCTAAATGTAGTCGGCACATCTCCTGGATATATAGCTACACTTCTACCAACTAATGCCTTATTGCCATTAGAACGAACAAAAACAATATCACCATCTTTCAACAGATATTCCTCTGAAGGCATCTCGTTAAGAGATATTGTCGGCAATACGGTTACATTAACAATAGTTGCATAATCTTTGAAATCTCCAACACCAAGACAGTTGATTTCAATGCCCTTATCGTCATAGTGGAAGTTCAATCCGTTTTTACAAGTCCCCATTTCTAACAACAGCTTTGTATTCCAGCATTTTTCATTGATAACTGGGTCACCAAACATCTCGACAAATCGGGCTTTGATAAGGTCATCTAATAAAACTAATTCATTCTCTCTTCCTTCTATAACAGTCATCATTTTATCAAGAACATCAACAATTGCTCGCTGATCTTCTATAGAGCAAATCTCAATCTCCACTTCTGATAGAGTTGCCTTATTAAGTGTCTTTCCCATTACAGCCTTATTGCTACCCGGGTCCCAGTTTTTATACTTGAACATATAAAATATATATTCAGGAAGGATATCAACAATATGCTTATCATGGAATGCCATTATCGCCTCATTAGAATACATATCCTCTTCTGTTATCGCTGTTTTTCCAATTGATAACTTAAAGCTCATAACAACTGTATTAGCTGGAATTACCTTTATTCCGCTTTCTTGGATAGCCACTTCAGACAAATATTCTTTTGTATCAGAAATATACTTTCCTGTCTTTGATAAATCAGCTATAGAAATCCACTTATAATCTTTTTCATTCCAATAGTCCGGAATATTTCTTGATGGTGTTTTTCCCATCTGTAAATCAAATATATCTTTTAACTTATATCTCATCTACATCATCCCTACAAATCCGAATTTGTATTTCCTTTCCTTTTATTCATTTTAGCACTCTTATAGTAAATTCGCCTCAAAGTCTTGACATATAATTTAATTATGTTATTATTAACAATAGTCAACTTGTGATGGATTAAAGCTGGGTTCCCGAATGGGAGTAGGCATATTAATTGCTTAGAATCCTTTGCTCCTGGGGTTGACTATTTTTTTGTCAATTGCTAATACAAATGCTTCCTTCACCTTATCTATTAACTGTTCCTGTACCGTCATTTTATCCTCCTATAAATTTAACAGCCTCTCCAACTCATCCATTTCCTTACTAATCTCCATCTCGATTTCTCGAATATTAGCCATAATTTCAGATGTTGGTGGATATTCCACAGCCACATACTCAATCTCTTTGTATTTATTTATGCTGAGATCATAATCATTGTCAACGATATCCTGTTTCGGTACCATAAATGATTTATCCGTACGTTTTCTGTCTGTTTCCTTATCTAAATTCTTGAATCTTTCAATAATATCCGGAATATCATTTTCTGCAATCGGAGCTCGTTTATCATCCAAACTGAATCCATCTGCCGTCATATCATAAAACCATACCCGATCCGTTCCACCATGTTCAGTTTTTGTAAATATAAGAATAGCTGTTGATACTCCTGCATATGGTTTAAACACACCGGAAGGCATGGAAATGACTGCCTCTAATCTTTGATTCTCAACAATTTCTTTTCTGATATCTTTATGTGCCTTTGATGAGCCAAAGAGGACACCATCCGGAACGATACAGGCACATCTTCCACCTATCTTTAACATACGAAGAAATAGTGCCAGAAATAGCAATTCTGTCTTCTTTGTCTTACAAACTTTCAGTAAATCTCCTGATACCGACTCTGCATCAAGACTTCCCTTAAATGGTGGGTTTGCAAGTACTAATGAATACTTATCCTTGTCTGGATTCTGATCAGACAAGCTATCTCTATATTCAATAAATGGATTATCTATTCCGTGAGTCATCATATTCATTGCTCCAATACGAAGCATGGTTCTGTCCATATCATATCCATGAAACATGTGATTCATATAATGATCTTTCTTCTGCTTATCAAAGAAAATTTCTTCTTTCTTCTTTTCCTTTAAGTATTCTCCTGCTGCAACCAAGAATCCCGATGTTCCACAAGCCGGATCACAAATCACCTCATCACTGGAAGGATCCATCATTTCTACCATCATACGAATAATATGTCTTGGAGTTCTAAACTGGCCATTACGTCCAGACTGTGCAATCTTTGATAAAAGGTACTCATACACATCTCCTCGTACGTCCGCAGTCTGAATTTCATTCATCATTCTATATATTTCATCTAACGAATCTACTACTTTTGATAAAACAAGCGGTGTTGGCAATTTAAAAATTGCATCATCCATATATTTTGAATAAGCACTATTCTTATCACTGTGTAATGTTTTTATAAATGGAAATACCCATTCCTGTATTACAGAATACATTCTATCAGCAGGAAAATCATGAAAAACAGACCACTTAAGCTGCATACCATCAATCGCTCTTTCTCCAATTTTTACTTCATTTGAAAAAATACTCTGATATGGAAGTCCAAGCATGG
Organism: uncultured Roseburia sp.; assembly: GCA_944381595.1. GTDB lineage: Bacteria > Bacillota > Clostridia > Lachnospirales > Lachnospiraceae > CAG-303. Next base: position 158 of record CALWLV010000250.1, on the reverse strand, counting down.
CACTTTCTTTTGCTCTTGTATTGTCCGAATCATCTAAATCATGAATAAACATCAGATAAGTGATCTGCTCAATTACTTCAAGTGGGTTTACCAAACCACCTGAAGCAAAAATATCCCATAAACCATCAATTTTATTTTTTAATTCACCTGTGATCATT
>CALWLV010000249.1 GCA_944381595.1 uncultured Roseburia sp. | reverse complement strand
GCATTAGAAAGTATCAAGATAGATAATGAATAAGTATAAAGTAAAAACGCTACGCAGTGAGTAGCGTTTTTGAAGATGAGAAAGAAAATCCCGCTAACAAAACGATTGAGGATGTTATTTATGATTTAAGAAGAGAAAATTCAGATGCATATTTGCTGTTAAAGGATGCGAAAAAATAGGATATGTTAGAGTAGGACAGCGAAGTGAGGGAGTGTATAGCATTGCTGATTTGGCTATTCGTCCGGAATGTCAGGGAAATGGATATGAGCAAAAAGGTATATTACGGAAAGTGAATGCAGGAATGCATTTTGTATTATATGTAAAATAATTAGGAAAAGTTGATGTATTCGATTTGCGGAGGTTTATAATGAAGATTGAAATAAATCCAGATGAAACATGGTATCATGGTTCCAACAAAAAATTTGAAAAATTAAGGGAAGGAAGTACCATTACACAGTGGAAAGAACTTGCAGAAGCATTTTCCCATCAGCCGTCGGGACTTGGTTATGATGATGACGGCGTAATACAGCACAATGGAACGGAAAAGGGTTATTTGTACATCATTGATGAGCCGATTGTAGTCGGTGAGGATATATATCAGCATCCGACAACTACAATGGATTTGAATGCAGAATTTTTGACAAAGAGACCATTGAAGGTGCGATTCGTTGAGGAGTTGGAGATATAAGTAACAAGATTTTTGAATAGTCAAAGGCAGAGAAAGTACTCTTTTTTTAGTATATTTTAAAAACTACCAAGCAGAATATGTCTTTTTAACACTTTATATACGAAAGGCAGGGGAGAACAATGAAATATAAAATTATTGAAAACTATCTCGAAAAGGTTTATGGTTACGCTATCAATCACACATACTCTCAAGAAGAAGCAGACGAACTGACACAGGAGATATTATTTACAGCAGTTCGCGGGCTCCCTAAGCTTAGAGATGAAAGCAAATTTGAGCCATGGCTTTGGGGAATAGCAAGCAATGTTACAAAATCTTTCCGACGAAATATTGGGAAACAACGTGCGATGTATTCATATGACACGCTTGATAATCTGTCATATGAGGACAAATATTTTGAAGAACAAGAAGAAATATATGACTCTTTGAGGAGAAAAATAGCAATGCTATCTAAGATATATCGTGATGTCATTGTTCTCTATTACTATGACAACCTTTCGACTAAAACTATCTCCGAAAAATTGAAAATTCCAGAAGGTACTGTTAGATGGAGACTTACCGAGGCTCGAAGAAAATTGAAAAAGGAGTGTGTTGAAATGAAAGAAACAGCGTTGAGACCGGTGAAAATGCAACTGAATATATACGGAAATGGAAATTATAATGGTAAAACCATTCCGTTTCCTACGGTGTATATTGATGATTCATTGTCACAGAACATATTATATTATTGCTATGAACAACCAAATAATGTTGAAGAATTAGCAAAAATCTGTGGTGTTCCGGCATATTATATAGAGGAGCGAATCGAAAATTTGTTAAATCGTCAGGCGATTATTGAAGTGTCAAAAGGTAAATATCAAACGGGTTTTATCATCTGGTCGGATAAATATGGTATTTACTGCGAAGAGAATGCAGAAAAAGCATTAATGCCGATTATGGATAAGTTGCTCAATGCACTTGACTGCATAACTGAAGAAGCAAATAAGATAAGTTTCTATAAAGCTGACAAAAGTAAAACAGATTTGTTCTATCTTTATGGTGCAATGGCATTTTCATATGCAAGGGAGCATTATTGTCAGTTGCCGTATCCTTGGTTTGAAATGAAGTATGATGGTAATGAATGGCAATATATCGGAAATATGGAGACGGGTAAGCACCGCAGGATTGGTATAAATATACAGCAAAGTGCTAATTTGGGCAGTCGTGGAGGATGTAGCCATACCACATATAGTGCTATTGCTGGTATCACATTCAGACAAATGATGTATGATAATTACATTAATGTTTGTGAAGATATTTTGTGCAATGGTTCAACGGAGGATATCGATTCTATAGCTAATGCAATTCAGGATGGATATATATTGAAAAAGCAGGATGGTAGATTTTTTGTAACAGTTCCTTTCTTCACAAAAGAACAAAAAGCAGAATTTGATTCTATAGTAGACAAATATTTAGCACCTCTTATGCCAGAGTATTCGGAAATAGTTAGTAAATTTATCTCAGGGTATAAGAGATTGTTTCCTGAACACTTATGTGATGATGCAGATCGAATGTGTCAAAATGTGTTTTAGGTATGTATGCAGTAATTATAGATTATGCTCAAAGAATTGATGCAATTAAGAAGCCTTCGTCAAATTGCTATTGTGATGTGTTGATTCAATTTAAGAGCACTTAATCTTTATTGTATCTTGATGAATATAAAAATGAGGAAATATTAAGTGTATGTGCTATATTCGAAAGAGCTGTTTCTTTTTGACAAAGCTAAAAAGTATATTGGCGGTTGAAAATAAGAAATCGATATATATCAGAATTTGAACCTCATAAAAATTTTTTGTTGCTTTTTTATCAGCTATCTGATATAATGTGAGCAACCAGGGCCAAAGTGGTCATTTGGTAACTATACTATTGAAGAAAGAAAGAGGATGAGTGGAACATGGCAAACATTGATTTAAGTCAGTATGGTATTACCGGAACTACAGAGATTGTATATAATCCTTCTTATGAAACATTGTTTGAAGAAGAAACAAAGACCGATCTGGAAGGCTATGAAAAGGGCCAGGAAAGTGAACTTGGTGCTGTCAATGTAATGACTGGTATTTACACAGGACGTTCACCTAAAGATAAGTATATCGTTTTAGATGATAACTCAAGAGACACTGTATGGTGGACATCTGATGAATACAAGAATGATAATCATCCAGCTACCCAGGAAGCTTGGGATACAGTGAAGAAGATTGCACAGCAGGAGCTTTCTAATAAGAAGCTTTTTGTAGTAGATGCATTCTGTGGTGCAAACAAAGATACTCGTATGGCAAT
>CALWLV010000248.1 GCA_944381595.1 uncultured Roseburia sp. | reverse complement strand
GGTATGATGTCAAAAGCAATTATGAATTGTGCGATAGTTGTGGATGTAGAGCATGAGTTACAGTTTGTAACTGATGAGGACATATTAATAGGTGATCATGATTTGAAACCATTGATTCCAAAACTCGATATGAAAAAGAGTAAGGAGATTTATAAAAAGAACTTTTCTAGATTAGTAACGGGAGGTTATTTGAAGAAGACGGTGGCTCTTGAATATAGTAACTTACTTCAATTTTATATGGAATTTATGGATGGGACTGTGTTGGGAGACATTATTCAAAAAACGATTATAAATGCATGTGATTTTCAATCAGATGATGAAGTGTTGAAAGATATATTAAGTAGAAGTGGAATTACAATTTCAATTGGGTAGGTAACTAATTATGGGAAATGATGCATTAAATAAAATGGCGCAGGATATGCAAATAAAAAGGTATAACAATGAATCGCAAGCTAATTATGTAGGCAGAATAATATATTCTGCTTTGTGCCATTGGATGAGATATTCGATCATGGATGAAACGCCCCCAAAATGCGACCGAAAAAGCAAGGCATATATACTAAGTAAAATGCGCGAACTTTTGTATATTATGTCAGAAGCATTTCCTGTTTGTAAAAAATGGATATTCAAAGACTTAAAATGTCCAAGTGATATTGATGAATTGGTTCGAGAACTCCGAGATAAAATGTTGGCTGCGAGAGAATTGGTGGAAGTTGATAATTCTCATAACATCGGGCTGCCGGTATATGAAAGATATTATTGTTCTCAGGTATATGACAGAATTGTAGGATTATCTGATGCGACATGTGTGCCTAAACATATTGGCATAACAAGAGTTGTTCGACGTGAACAAGATTCTGAGAGTAATGCCATTATGAACGAAATAAGTATCGTGGAATATCTTGATAGGGTTTTTGAATCGGGGACTTGGAATGAGTGTCATAGTTTAGAAGACTTTGAACTCTTTAATCCATATAGCAAAAGACCACCATATCAATCATGGACAAATGCTATTCTGAATCATGATAAAAGAATGCTTGCGAGGTTGACGCTTTATAATGGATTACATGAATATCATTTAATTTGGAGACAACAAGACAAAATTCTGAATTCACCTCTTTCGAACGTTTTGGCGGAATGGAAAGAGGAAAGAAGAGTGCTATTGGCACTTCGTAAACAAGTCGGAAATCCAATGGGGGCGATATATGAAATACGAGATTCTGTTTATCTTTTGAATTTATATTGTGGTTTACCAACAAGGGAGCAAAGCATAATAGATACATATTGTTGGCCGTTGAATTCAATGGAAGATAAGTATAATTATGTTGTACCTGATTTTGTATGGGAAGATATAAAAAAACTTATTGTAGATAGTTTAGGTATCGAACTTAAGGAGAAAAACTAAATGGATGAATATAGCATTGAAAATACGCATGAGGCTTTAAAACAAAGATTGATTGATTATGTTGAAACGGCTTATTTCGGAAAAAATGATGAATTACGAGAATTGTGTAGAGCGGAATTGGAAGACCAGGGGATAATGTGGAAGGAACCATATATTGAAGCAAACCAGGCGTATAAATCCATTCAAGATGGTGTGGAAAAAGCTGAGCTTCCAACGGATATAAAGGCAATATTAAAAGAAATGATAGGACGTAATATGGGGGTATATAAGAGCCCATATGTCCATCAGATCCAAGCATTAGAAAGTTTTTATAAGAATAGAGATCTGTTTGTTGCAACAGGTACAGGTTCTGGTAAAACAGAGTGTTTTATGTGGCCAATGGTAACAAAGTTAGTAAATGAAGCAAAAAATAATACGAATACCTGGAAACAGCGAGGAGTTCGTACCATGATGTTGTATCCGATGAATGCTCTTGTATCTGATCAGTTAGGTAGACTACGTCGTATGATAGGAACATTGTCTTTTTATGATATGTTTATTGAATACACTGGTGTTACAAGACGACCTCAATTTGGTATGTATACTGGTAGAACTCCATATGCGGGAGAAATTAGGGGAGAGCAGGACAAAGCTCTTTCTGAAACCTTGCGTTCAAATTTAATAGCTCGCGATGAAGAAACAGTGACTCAATTAAAGAAAATGGGGAAATTTCCTGCAAAATATGATATGCAGAAATTTACAGATGATTTGCTGGAGGGCAGACATCTGACGGATAATCGTGACGCGGAGATGATAACTCGATTTGAAATGCAAGAGCATACACCAGATATTCTGATTACAAACTATTCTATGCTTGAATATATGCTCATGCGTCAAGAAGAGAAGAGTATTTGGGAAGATACTAAAAAATGGCTGGAACTGGAAGATAATAATAAACTGTTGTTTATAATTGATGAAGCGCATATGTACAGAGGGGCTTCTGGTGGAGAAGTTGCGTTATTAATCAGACGTTTTTTGCATAAATTAGGTGTAAAAAGAGAAAAATTACAATTTATTTTGACAAGTGCAAGTATTCCACAGGATGAAAATGAAAAGGTGGAAAAATTCGTTTGTGATTTAACAGCTATTGATAATCCAGAACTACATGAGATTCGCATAATTACAGGAGAGCGTGAAAAGATTAACTACGAACATAGTTTTGACGTTGCTCCAGAGCAGCTTGCGATGTATGATATTGATTCTCTGCACACAGATAATCGTCTTGCGTCCATAAAGCAGTTTGGAGAACTTGCAAAATTGAATGTCAATGAGTGTAGTTTTTCAGTAGAAGAAGATGTAGAACAATGGTTGTATTCAGAATTGACAAGATTAAAACCGTTACTGAGAATTATGGAGAATTGTCGTGGCAAGGCAGTTTCTTTTGCAAGTCTTGCTGCAAATGTATTCCCAGATGTAGAAGATGACATTGCGCAAAAAGCAGTAAGTGTATTGCTGTCTGTGGCTCCGCTTGCCAAGAATAAAGAGGGGCAGGTTTTATTTCCTTCTAGACTGCACATGATGTTTCGTGGTATTCGTGGGATTTATGCATGTGCAAATCCGAATTGTTCTGAAAAAAAGCACGAATCAAATATACCTTTAGGGAAGATTTATATTGGTAACCATGATGATGTTTGTAAGTGCGGTGGTAAAATTTATGAACTACTGAATGATCGAACTTGTGGTGCTTTGTTTTTGAAGGGATATATTGATGAAGACGAACCGCAGGCTCGTTTTGTATGGAACAAGAAAGGAATTGTTGCAGATAAGTCATTTAAAGAAATACATTATTATATAATTCCTTACAATGGGAAATTTAAGGCAAAAAAGGATGTTAAAACTGGATGGATAAATTCTATCGCAGGACGCTTGGAAATGGATGATAAGCATGCAGGAGAACCCCAGTATATGCATGTGGCATTTACAATGAAGAGCCCTAAAGATGCTCCTGATTTGTATACATTTTCAACTTGCCCAAGATGTGGAAAAATGCATTTGCATACAACGGATTTTTCTACTAAGGGAAATGAACCATTTTTCCATCTTGTATCGGAACAGTTAATGATTCAGCCGCCAACAATTAATGATCCTGAGAAATTAGAATTAACACCAAATGCAGGAAGAAAAGTATTGCTTTTTTCAGATAGTAGACAAAGAGCCGCTACATTAGCAAAGGAACTTACGTCTGTTGCGGATGAAGATGCAATGAGAAAAGCGTTAACCGTTGCGGCAAAAGAACTTCAGAAATGGGCGGATGATACTGATCGTGAAGCAAGCATGGATCTGTTGTATGTTTCTTTTTTGAAAGTTGCATT
>CALWLV010000247.1 GCA_944381595.1 uncultured Roseburia sp. | reverse complement strand
TATCAGTATTTTGACGAAGTGAATAAAGAACCTGTTATTTATCATTGGAAGTACAAAATGGATGAAATTTCGGAGGAAGAACTTAATGGCTATAAATAGGATATTTATTAAATATCCGTTATACTAGTATACGACAGATTGTTCAAGTGTATGATGAATTTATGAGATATTTACACATTCCTATTATCAGGGAATCATTGTAGAACTTGGTAATATGCATAACTATACGACTTATGTTCCGAATCAGGATAAAAACAAGAAATTTTTAGAAAGAAAGCTTAGTGAGCTTACTACGGAGCCAGAACCTCCGAACTTTACATATGAAGCGATAGCAAATCGGGCGAAAACAGTAGATGTAATTTGGTTTAATGAGCGAAGAATGCCATTCAGATTTTATGAGATGGATAGACTGTAAGGACTATTTATGGGGAGGTGTTTTATGATAACAAATTTTGACTACTTAAAAAATGATTCAAAATTTTCAAGATTTGTAGATGTTGCGATATCGGCAGAGAAGATTATTCTTATGGATCCGGAGGCCAGTATTATCAATAGCCGTCGAGCGATGGAGTTTGCAATAAAATGGATGTATTCTGTAGATTCTGAACTTGAAATGCCGTATCAGGATAATCTGCAAAGTCTTATGAATGCAGAGGAATACAGGCAGATTGTGGGACCGGATTTGTGGAAACGCATGGATTATATAAGGAGATGTGGAAACAATGTAGCTCATAGTAATAAGAAATTAGGAAGAGACGAGGCAATGCTTTGTCTTGAGAATCTGTTTATATATTTGGACTTCATTTCGTACTGTTATTCGGATCAGTATGAAGAACATTCTTTTGATAAAACAATAATTACTTCTCGAATTGAGAAAGCAAGGGAATCAAAAGAGGCAGCTAATGCCACAAAGGCAGAATTAAAAAGAGAACAGGAAAAGTCTGCAAAGCAAGAGCTTGATTTACAGAAATTAATGGCAGAAAATGCTTTGTTGAAGGAAGAATTATCTGCCCGCAGACAGGAACAACAACAGACTTATGTTCCTAAGCCACTCGATTTATCAGAATATAAAACCAGAAAACTATATATTGATTCTATGCTCATGGATGCAGGCTGGATTGAAGGAAAGGATTGGATGAATGAAGTAGAACTTCCTGGAATGCCAAATAAATCAGAAGTTGGCTTTGCTGATTATGTTCTTTATGATGACATGCATCGTCCATTGGCGGTTATTGAAGCTAAGAGAACCTGTGTAGACGTTTCGAAGGGAAGACAACAGGCGAAGCTTTATGCAGATTTACTGGAACAAAAATATAAGAGAAGACCAGTCATTTTTCTCACAAATGGATTTGAGACACATATTATTGATGGGCAATATCCTGAGAGAAAATGTTCGGTTATTTATTCAAAAAGAGATTTGGAGAAATGGTTCAATTTATTGACGATGAGAACAAGTCTTAAACATGTCGTAGTGGATAAGGATATTGCTGGGCGATATTATCAGGAATCTGCTATAAAAGCGGTATGTAACAGTTTAGATGAAAAGAACCGTAGAAAAGCTTTGCTTGTTATGGCAACAGGCTCTGGAAAGACAAGAACGGTAATTGCATTATGCGATTGTTTATTGAAAGCTGGTTGGGTAAAGAATATTCTTTTTCTTGCTGATAGAAATTCACTTGTCACACAGGCGAAAAGGAGCTTTGTGAATCTGTTGCCGAATTTATCATGTACAAATCTTGTCGAAGAAAAGGATAACTACAATGCACATTGTGTTTTCTCGACTTATCAGACGATGATGAATTGTATTGATACGGTAAACGATAACGAAGGAAAAATATTTACATGTGGTCATTTTGATCTTGTGATATGTGACGAGGCGCATAGATCCATTTATAACAAGTACGAAGACATCTTTTCATATTTTGATGCTCCATTGATTGGTCTTACAGCTACACCAAAGGATGAAATTGATAAGAATACATATGAGGTCTTTGAATTGGAGAATGGTGTTCCCACATATGGGTATGATTTGGCACAGGCTGTAAAAGATGGATATCTTGTGGATTATATTTCTGTTGAATCGAAACTTAAGTTCATCGAGCAGGGAATTGTATACGATGAATTATCAGAAGAAGATAAGAAGACCTATGAGGAAACATTTGAAGATGAGCATGGAAATCTGCCTGAAGCAATCGGTTCGTCAGCCCTTAATACATGGATATTCAATGAGAATACGATAAAACAAGTTTTAAATATATTGATGACAGAGGGTATTCGGATTGATTATGGACAGAAACTTGGCAAGACAATTATTTTTGCAAAGAATCATGACCATGCCGAGAAGATTCTGGAAGTTTTTAATAAGGAGTATCCATATCTTCCTGATTATGCAAAAGTAATAGATAATTATATGACCTATGCGCAGAGTGCTATTGATGAGTTTTCTGATCCAAAGAAGATGCCCCAGATTGCAATCTCTGTAGACATGTTAGATACGGGTATTGATGTGCCGGAAGTTCTGAACTTAGTATTTTTTAAAAAAGTAAGGAGTAAAGCAAAATTCTGGCAGATGATAGGACGAGGTACAAGACTCTGCCCTGGTTTGCTTGATGGAGAAGATAAGCAGAAATTTTATATTTTTGATTTCTGCGGAAACTTTGAATTTTTCCGAATGAATAAAGGAAAAGCCACAGCTAATATGATTGCACTTCAAGGAGCGATTTTTAATCTGAAATTCGAAATTTCCTATAAGCTTCAGGATATCGAATATCAGATTGACAGACTGATTGCATATCGTAAAGCATTGGTTAAGCAAATGAGTGAGAAAGTACAGGAATTACCAAGGGATAACTTTGCTGTGCGTCAGCATATAAAGTATGTGGATTTGTATTCTTCGGAATCAAATTATAATGCTCTTACATATGAGGATACCTTAATTGTCAGGGAAGAAATTGCACCTTTGATATTGCCGGATGGAGATGATGCAAGTGCTGTTCGATTTGATGCACTTATGTATGGCATTGAACTGGCGTACTTAGTTGGAAAGAAGTATTCAAAAGCTCGTACTGATTTGTATAAAAAAGTCGCTGGAATTGCAAGTGTGGCTAATATTCCTGAAATTCAGGCACAGTCAGACTTGATTAATAAGATTTTAAATACAGATTATGTTGATAATGCCGGAATTGACGAGTTTGAAGAAATTAGAGAAAAACTTCGTGATTTGATGAAGTATATCCCTGGGAGATTGGTCAAATATATAACAAATTTTACAGATGAATTGCTTTCAACGGAATGGAAAGAATCTGAACTTGAAAATGATGAACTTAAGAATTATAAGGCAAAGGCAGAGTATTATATCAGACAACATCAGGATAATATTGCAATTGCTAAATTAAAAACCAATCAACCGCTGACACCAACAGATGTTGCTGCGTTAGAAGAAGTACTATGGCATAAAGTTGGCACAAAGCAGGATTATGAACATGAAGTTGGAACGAAACCGCTTGGTGAATTTGTCCGTGAGATTGTAGGATTGGACATGAATGCGGCCAAAGAAGCATTCTCAGAATATCTTACAAATACAAGTCTTGATAGCAGACAGATTTACTTTGTGAATCAGATAGTGGAATATATTGTTCATAATGGAATGATGAAAGATCTTTCTGTTCTTCAAGAATCACCATTTACTGATCGGGGAAGCGTGGTTGAGATATTTACTGATTTGACCGTGTGGATGGGAATCAGAAGGGTTATAGATACAATAAATGCCAATGCTACAGCGTAGGGAGGGATACAAAGCAAGCAGCTCTAGTGGATAAATCAGCAGTATTGTAATGTAGTGGTAAGTGATCTGACATATGTAAGAGCAGGAAAACATATTTGCATAATTTTTTATAGAAAAAAATGAAGAATAGTGTTATAATCAACAGATGTTGGAAATGGAGGCGATAAAACGCCAAGACCACAAAGGTGTAGAAGAGTTTGCTGAATATTCATGTTTTGAACTGGAAGGAGTTATGAATCCGGAAAGTTATGAAGTGAATTTGAAAGGAGAATTTATGTATCAGTTTACAGAGGATATCCGTATAGGAATTGAGGAGATAGATGAGGAGCATGAAAGATTCTTTTCTCTTATCAATGAAGCTCAAGCTATGCTTGATCAATCAGGTATTGATGTAAAGATTGTAGCAACAGAAGTGATTAAGAGATTAAAAGATTATGCTATTACTCATTTTGCGCATGAAGAGGCATATATGAAAAAAATAAGGGATTCAGAGCTTTCCTCTCAAAAGATAGAACATGCAGATTTTGCGGAAAAGATGAATGCAATAAACGTAGAAGTATTAGATGATGACGCAACAAGAAAAATGATGTCTGAATTATTGGAATATCTATCACGTTGGTTGTTCAAACATATTATAGGAAGTGATAGCCTTATTGGCAAGTTTGAATCGCAATATGCTTTTACATCAAAATTTCATGTTGGAGTTGAACAAATAGATGCAGAACATGCAAGACTATTTGAAATTATTGCAGATGCAAATCAAGTGATTTATGCAGAATTTTTGCATGATAAATATGATGAGATTGTGAGAATTTTAGCAGAACTTCGAGAGTATACACGAGTACATTTTCGTGATGAAGAAGCTATTATGGAAAGAATAAATTATCCGGAATTGCCAGCACAGAAAAAAGCACATGCATCTTTTGAAGAAAAACTTGCAGAGATTAATTTGGAAGAGATTGACGATAATCAGCAGGAGTACTTGGAAGAGTTGGTAGATTATTTAATAACATGGTTGTCAGTGCATATTCTTCATATGGACAAGAAAATTGGAGAATTTATGGCTATAGAATGTTTGTAAAAAGGGGTCATTTTATTATGGAAAATAAGAGATAAGTTTTTTGTGTCATATTCTAAGAGTATCCTTCCCCCCAGGGAGATGAGCGGGGGGAAGGGGGAGGAATGGTACACAAAGAAAAATAGAAAAATTTAACTGTTTGTACCCTGATTTTAGCAGGATGTAGTGGTCAGAAAGAACAGCCGATAACAGAAAGTCAGAGCGTGGGGACGATTTCACAGGTGGCAGAAACAGAGGAGAACAAGGAAGAACCGGAGCCTGATACAGATCTGGAAAAGCTGGAACCGGAAGCACCTGCAACCACAGAAGCTCCTACACCGGCTCCAACGGAACAGCTAAAGGAAAGAGTTGCAACTATATATGAGTTTGTTAAATAAGTTTTAATAATTTATGTAAGGCTTCATTTTTACTGCGTTTATGATAAAAGATACCGAAAGAGAGAGGTGCTTTATCTGCAAGTGGAACAGATACAAAGTCAGGCGATTTCAAGATTAAAAGGTTCGGAATAATTGCAATACCTAATCCAGCAGATACCATACAATGAGCCACCTCAATATTGTCGCAGTATAAAACTCTGTCTGCGGAGTGCTTTTCAAGTAGTTGTTGTTGAAATGAAGCTGTAGATAAAGGGGCATTTAGAGGATTGCATGCAATGATAGGTACATCCGCTAATTCATCCATAGCAATAGAAGCTTTTGAAGCTAGTACATGATTTGCAGGTATCAAACAAGATAACGAATCTTTTTCTAATTCTATAAAATTAATTTCTGCTTTTTTTGGCATATTTTCTTTAAAATAGAAAAGAAGATCCAGCTTGTTCTCCAGAAAGAGATTTAGGACTATTTTATATCCGGGAACATCAATATTAGGACGAATATCCGGATATTCCGTATGTAATTTCTTTAAGATAGGTGCAAGATAAAAAAGTGCAATGGGATTACTAAGCCCAATTTGAAGAGAGTCAGATGTAGTGTTCTGTCTTTGAACACGGTTGATTGCCATCTGCGACTTCCGCACAATATCTTTGGCATCTTTATAAAATGACATTCCAGCAGGGGTTAATTCGACATGACGGGTAGAACGGGTAAAAAGTGTAACGCCTAGCTCCTGCTCTAGGGAATTTATTTGTTTGGTTACAGCAGGCTGTGAAATATAAAGAGCCTCTGCTGCACGTGCAAAACTTAAATTTTCTGCTACAAGTATAAAGCATTTTAGATTATCTATAGTCATCTTAATTTCTCCTTTCAATAACTTTAGGTTATCAATTATAACATATTTTTAATTCATTGTATAGGAATTGTAATGCGTAAGTCTAAAAATAGGCTTACGCATTTTTAAAATTTGGAAGGAGGAAAAGATTGAAACAGAAGTTAAAAGAAAAATCAATAGAGTTCTTTTAGTTATTTGGTGGTTGTATAAATCTAAAATAATAAAGATTGATTTTGAAGTTAATAACTTTAGGTTATCAATGATAACATATTTTCAATTCACAATACACATAAAAAGTGTTAAATTTTACATTTGAGATATTTAGGTAATTGCGAAACAGGTTTGCAGGCTTGATTCCAGCGAGGTAAAGATCCGATATAACCGGATTCCCAGGAGGTGGATATGTATAACCGGATTTTGAGACATGAAAACAAAGCAGATAGGGATAT
>CALWLV010000246.1 GCA_944381595.1 uncultured Roseburia sp. | reverse complement strand
AAAAGTGTTGTGGAACTTGTGGATTTCATAAGTGAGCAGGAAGAAAAGATTCAGCAGATTGAGGACAGGCAGCATGAGATATATAGAGAAAGCTCAAGTCGGAAACGGAATATTAAGAACGAGGAGCAGTATCGTGAGTATCAGATATGGCATGTGGAAGTGCAGGAAGAACTGGACGAGCTGAAGCAGGAGAAAAGAGAGATTAAGAGGCAGTTGCAGCTTGCTGATGGAATTGTGAAAGAAGATTTGCATACAGCATATTATGATGTGTCGGAGGATGAGGAGATTGTTGCTGATAGAGAGATTGAAATACCGGGAAGATGATATGCTGGTTGATAGAACAGCGGAAGCGGTTGTTGAGCCGGATATAAATGTTGAGGTAATGAATCCTAATAATAATCAGAATGATACGTCTGTAATGCCAGATATTCGTAAGGTGTCTGATGTAAATACGTCAAGAATGGATGAAAATATTACTGACGTAACAGATAAAGGTGAATATGTGGAAACTAAAGAAACTGAAGCTGTGGACAAAGTTGACTGGATTGTCAGGAGAATATCAGAGCTTGGTGGTTATGAGAATGTCAGTAATTCTGTTAAGGCAGATATATTCGGATTTGATATTGCTGATGTAAGTGGAAGTATAAGACTGTTCTCAGATGTAATGAAAAAATTTGGAATGAAGCTGGATGAGGATGAACTTTATGAGGAGTTTCAGAGAATTTATGATGAAATGGTTAGCAGAGATGCTGATAAAGAAAAGATAAGAGATAAGATAGGAAATAGGGGCAGAGGAAGGTAATTCCTCTGCTTTTAGCTGTTAAAGATAAATAGATAACAAAAAAATGATATTTATAACATCACAAAAATGTGATATAATTTACAAGTAGATTATGATTTGTAATGTAGGGAGAAAACATGGGTATCAAATTATTTCTAAATGATTATTATGATCTTTTAAAGTTTATGCATGATAATGAAGTAGTGATTTTGGATGAAAAAGTGATTCCATTAACACAGCAGGAGATAGCGACAACTTTAAAATGTAGTAAGATGAAAATTAACAGTATGTTTAGTATTTTGCAAAAGCAAGATTATATAGAGCAAAAAACAAGAGGAAAATATGTTTTGACGGATAAAGCAGAGAATATAATTGAAACAATAGAAACATTACAGTAGTTACAGATAAGGAGCAATATATGCCTACATTAGACTGGATAGGAAAAGACAAAGTAATTAATCATCATAAAGATGTTCCGTATAAAGTACTTGAAAGAAAGTATAGTTTTGATGAGAGTGGTATGCACAAAGAGGATATTCACAGCAATAACATGATAATTCATGGTGACAATCTTGAAGCCCTGAAGTCGCTTCTTCCACAGTATGAAGGGAAAATCAAATGTATATACATAGATCCACCTTACAATACCGGAAACGAAGGATGGATATATAACGATAACGTAAATGATCCCAAGATAAGGAAGTGGCTCGGGGAAGTCGTTGGTAAAGAGGGAGAGGATTTATCAAGGCATGATAAATGGTTATGTATGATGTATCCAAGACTTGTGTTGTTACAAAAATTGTTGGCAGATGATGGAGCTATTTTTATCAGCATTGATGATAATGAACAGGCATTTTTAAAATGTGTATGCGATGAAATTTTTGGTGCTAGAAATTTTGTGGCACAATTGGTGTGGCAAAGGACATTTGCGACTAAAAATGACGCAAAGTATTTTTCATCAGAACATGAGTATGTTTTAGTATATGCTGCGGAAATTGAAAAACTGAAAATAAAAGCATTGCCTAAAAGTGAAAAACAGTTAGAACGATATAAAAATCCAGATAATGATCCAAGGGGACCATGGATTTCGACGGATTTACTAAGAATGGAACATAGAGATAACAGTGTTTATGAGGTACCTACTCCGCAAGGTAAATTGTACAAGCCACAACCTGGAACAAGCTGGAGACATCCTAAAGAAGAAATGATGGCATTGATAAAAAATAATGAAGTGTGGTTTGGGGCAAATGGAAATTCAAAACCAAGAAGAAAAAAATTTTTAGCAGATGTGAAGTCTGGTATAATACCGCAGACTATATGGAAACATGTTGATGTTGGACATACACAAGAGGCAAAACAACAATTAAAAAAAATATTAGATGCTTCAACGGATTTTTTTGCTACACCTAAGCCAGTACGTCTTATTAATCAGATTTTGAGAATCATTTGCGATGATGGAGATATTGTACTTGACTCATTTGCTGGTTCGGCAACTACTGCACATGCTGTGATGCAATCAGATTTGAAATTATCTTATATTATGATAGAGGTAGAGGATTATGCTGACACAATAACAGCCGAACGTGTAAAAAGAGTGATTGATGGTTATGGGGAAGGAAAGAATGCAGTAGATGGAACAGGTGGTAACTTCTCATATTATGAATTAGGAAGTCCATTGTTTTTGCAGGATGGAACTATCAACAATGATATAGATACAGCTGAAATTAGAAAATATATCTGGTATACAGAAACCAATGGGCTTGAGTATGCTGAGAACAAACAGGAGAAATATTATATTGGCTCTCATAATGATACAGCATATTATTTTTATTATGAAAAGGACAAGGCTACAATACTTGACTATTCTTTTTTGGCAGCGGTAAATGTAAAGAACCAGGCATATATTATATATGCTGATTCTTGCGCATTATCAGATATTGATTTACAGAAGTGGAATATTACATTTAAGAAAATACCAAGAGATATTGAGCATATCTAGAAAGGACAAGGTATGGAACTTAAAAATTATCAGATACAGGTTATAAGAGATTTAGAACGATTTTTAGAGCTGCTTATAGAGAAGCAGAGTATAAGTTCAGCATACAGCACTTTATGGAATGAAAAAGGAGTGAATGTGGGGATAGATGGAATGCCGCCATACAAAACGGAATTAGCAGGAGTTCCACAGGTGTGCTTCAAAGTTCCAACAGGCGGTGGAAAAACATTTCTGGCGGCAAATTCAATTAAGCCAATATTTGATTCTATGCCACATATACATCCTAAAGCAGTAGTATGGCTCGTTCCATCAGATGCAATACTTACTCAGACATATAGAACATTAACGGATAAGAATCATGATTATAGGAAGAAAATAGATGTTGATTTTGGTAATAAGGTCGAGATTTATTCTAAGCAGCAATTGTTAAATGGACAGAATTTTAATCCAACTTCGGTTAGTGATAATTTATCAGTATTTGTATTGAGCTATGATTCATTTCGGACGAGCAAAAAGGATGGAAGAAAAGCGTATCAAGAGAATGGTAGTTTGTTGCCATTTGTGAGATTTAAACAGGATAGTGGTTCGTTGTTGGAAGATACGGATGAAACAGCTTTGATACAAGTTATCCGTAAATTGAATCCAGTTGTTATTGTTGATGAGAGTCATCATGCTACAAGTAAGCTCAGTAAAGAAATGTTACAGAATTTCAATCCTTCATTTGTACTTGATTTGACCGCTACACCGAAAAATGGAAGTAATATTATCTCATTTGTAGATGCAAGACAGCTTAAAGCAGAAAATATGGTTAAATTACCTGTAATTGTTTATAACAGAAAATCTCAGGAGGATGTCTTTGTATCAGCCATTTCATTAAGAAGAAAATTAGAAAATGAAGCGGTTGAAGAACAGAAAAATGGTGGCAGATATATCAGACCAATTGTTTTATTTCAGGCTCAGCCTAGAACCAATGATGACAGTACAACCTATGATAAGATAAAGCATACTCTTATTGATATGGGGATACCAGAATCTGAAATTGCAATAAAGACTGCGGACAGGGATGAGTTAAAAAATATAGATTTAAGCAGCCACGATTGTAGTATCAGGTATATCATTACAGTTAATGCATTAAAGGAAGGATGGGATTGTCCATTTGCATATATATTGGCAACAGTCGCAAATAGAACATCAAGCATAGATGTAGAACAGATTTTAGGAAGAATTCTCAGACTTCCTAATACGAGAAAGAATAAAAGAGAGGTATTGAACCTTTCGTATGTTATTACATCATCAAATGCTTTTTATGCAACACTCGACAAGGTAGTAGCAGGACTTAATGCGGCTGGCTTTACAAGTAAAGATTATCGTATAGACGATTATGTGGAACAGGATACTGAATTTCCAGTAGAACAAGCTGGTAATATACAGACAGAGTTAAAGTTAGATAATGATGTAACTGATGATACAAATAATGTTTCGGATGAGATAGATTCTTTAAATGTAGACTTTGTGAGGGAACAAATATCACCATTCGTAAATAATGAAAATATGGAATCACAGAGTCAATCTAAGGTTAATGATGCGGTAACAGATATGCTTGACCATGCAAAAACACAGAATGAATTATATTGGCAAGACTTTGAGAAAACAGAAGAATATCTGCCAGTACCACCAGAGGTTGGAAATAAGATGAAGCATTACAAAATAAATCAGTTATATGCTAGTGAAGCCGGACAGTTAGAGATACCTCAATTTATGATAGAAACAGGCAGATCTCTATTTTCTGAACATGAGCATCAGGTATTAACAAAAGAAAATCTGTATGCAGGATTTTCATTATTAGATAAGGATACTGTAATTGATTTTGACAGCATAGATTCAGAAATTGCAAGAATTGATATTGATGATTCAGATGCATTGCCAAAAGCATGGAAATTGCAGGGCTTTGATAGCCAAAATGTAAAACAGTGGTTTGATGAACAGCCGTCAGATAGAAAAATGCGTCTGTGCAAGGATATGATAATAAAGAAATTATCAAAGAATAATGCGATAAATGATAGAGATTTGGAGGTATATGTAGACAGGATTATTCAGAATCTTACAGAGGATCAATTAACAGATATGGAACAGACACCAGGTATCTATGTTCTGAAAATTAATAAAAAAGTTAATTCACTTTTAAATGAATATGCTAAGAAAATGTTTTATGAATGGGTGGAACAAGACAAAATTTCTTGCCAGCCATCATATAAGCTGCCGAAAGAGATAAGCCCGACAGAAACAATAGCATCAATACCAAAATCACTATATAACGAAGAGGAAAAGTTTGATACCGAATATGAAAGAAAGGTAGTCATGGAATTATCCTCATTAAACAATATTAAATGGTGGCATAGAAATATGGCAAGAAAAGGATTTGCCATAAATGGTGCTGTAAACGCATATCCGGATATTATGGTGAGAACAGAAAGCGGTAAACTATTACTAATAGAAACAAAAGGTGATCAGCTTGAAAATTCTGAATCCAGAGAAAAAGCCGAAACCGGAGCAAAGTGGGCAGAGATGGCTGGAAGAATGTATAAGTATTATATGGTGTTTGAAACAAAGAATCCTGGATATAATGGAGCTTATTCTTATGAGGAGTTTATGAGGATTGTTAAAGAGTTGTAGTAAATAGAAAGGAAAGTACGTATTGATGCGTAGAGAAAATCCAAGATGGGAGTATAGAAGAGAAACATCAGCATACGATAAGTCTGATTATAGGAGTAAATTTTATAAGGGTAAATGGGAAAAAGCTTGGATAAAAGATAGAATCCAATATGCTTCAGATAAAAAAATAGATTTATATGAATCGATGTGGGAAGGTTATATAGATAAAACAGAACATATGCCCAAAAGTTTGTTTAAATTTTTTCCATTTAATCATAATAGTTTAAAATGCATTGAAAACAATTCTGTTTTCATGAATAACCCTAGTAATTTTAATGATCCATTTGATTGCTTACTGTGCGCAAATGAAAATGAATTTCTCAAATACTGTTTATTGGATTATCTGAAAGAAACGGACGCTGTTGGACGAGAGATATTATCACAAGCTGAATTGAATAAATTGGAATATAGTTCTTGCGGTGATTGGGAACAGCATAGAGGAAGTATATATAATACTTTTGATAGTGTTGTTACTCATATCTGTTATGACCCTGAATTAAGAAAAGAACGTAAAGGAAGCGACGAAATTAGTCGGAAAATATATTATGATAGGGTAAAATATGAAAATGGACTAAAAGAGCTAAGAAAAAATACGATACAAGTAACTTCGTTTGCTAATATTAATGATTTTAAGTTAACTTCTTATATGGAATTATGGGCACATTATGCACAAAATCATGAAGGTTTTTGTGTTGAGTACGATTTAACACAACCTATTGCAGATTTAAGAGAAAATGCTATGATTTTAGGGGGATTATTGCCGTGCGAATATGGAGCAAAACAGATTGTTTTAAGTAAAAGAAAAATATACAAGTATATAAACAAAATCCCGCTTACAGCATATGAACAGATGGAACTTGATAAAAGTTTAATGCTGTCATTTATCACAAAATCTTCATCGTGGAAATATGAAAATGAATGGCGACTTTTGCTGCCTGTGGATATATGTAAAATATATGACAATATGATACCATTCTTCCCGATAAAGGCAATTTATATTGGATGCAGAATGCATAGGGATAATAGAGAGTATTTGTATTGTTTGGCAAAACGTAAAGATATTAAAGTTTATGATATGTCTATGCATGAATATAATTTTGAACTTGAAGGTGAGTATTGCGAAGCCGATATAAATAATTATTTTCAAATAAAAGAAGAGAAGAGACAGAGAGAGTTAAGAGATAGTAAATATAAGTTTTGGAAATAAAAATCAAATAAGATATTAAGAAAATTAGAAATGATAATTATGTTTAGAATATAGTTTTGTGTAGGAATGGAGATGACGCTATGGAACTTGAAATGGATGTAGAAGATTTATTAAACAAAAGAAAATTAGAATCAGA
Source organism: uncultured Roseburia sp. (assembly GCA_944381595.1). Classification (GTDB taxonomy): domain Bacteria; phylum Bacillota; class Clostridia; order Lachnospirales; family Lachnospiraceae; genus CAG-303. The sequence goes on along the minus strand of CALWLV010000246.1, from coordinate 2,090 downwards.
CCGAATAGAGTTTAAGACGGGGTGGAATCCTGATGATATCTACCATAGTGTTTGTGCATTTGCGAATGATTATAACAATGATGGTGGCGGCTATATTGTTGTCGGCGTTGAAGAAGAAAATGGCATTGCAAAGCGTCCTGTAAAGGGATTGCCGGAATACATGCTGGATTCAATACAGAAGGATATGGTAGGTTACAACAATATGATTGCACCACCATACTTTCCGCAAGGAATACCTGTAGAAGTGGATGGAAAATGGATTTTTGTAATTGTTGTCAGAACAGGACAGCAGCGACCATATAAATCACCGGAGTATGTAACCAGTAAGAAAGATAAAAAGTACAATTATTATATTAGATATCAGACAAGCTCAGTCAAGGCAAACAGCGAACAGGAGAGAGAGCTGATTAATATGTCAGATTTGACTCCATTTGATTGCAGAGCAAACCATAAGGCAACATTTGAGGATGTTTCACCGGTGCTGTTAGAAGATCATTTGAGAAAAACTGGTAGTAAGCTTGCTAAACAGGTAAGGGAACGTGGTGTTGAGGAAATACTTAATGATATGCAGTTATTGGTTGGTCCTCCAGAACTCAGATATATTCAGAATGTGGCAATTATGATGTTCTGTGAGCATCCAGAAAAATTCTTTGGATATACTTATGTACAGATGACCTCTTTTCCTAAAGGAAGCATTGAAAATCCAAGTATTAGTGAAGATTTCCCTAATATTACAGGTTCGGTGCCTCAGATGATTCAGGCAACAATGGAAAGATTTCGTAATTTGATTATTCGAGAAAAGGTAATTAAAGTACCAAATCAGATGGAGGCATTAAGGATATTCAATTATCCATATCAGGCAATAGAGGAGGCTGTGGTAAATGCTTTTTATCACAGAGATTATATGTCCTTTGAACCAGTAACTATAGAGATAGAGCCGGATTGCATAAATATTATGAATTTTCCGGGGATAGACAGATCTATTTCAGAAAAAACGATAGCTGAGGGAAAGAGATTTGTTTCGAGATATTATAGAAATAGACGACTTGGAGAGTTTTTAAAAGAACTTGACTTGTCAGAAGGTCATTCTTCGGGTATTCCAACTATACAGGAAGAGCTTGAGAAGAACGGCTCACCAAGAGCGGAGTTCTTTACAGATGAAGATAAAGTAATTCCTCTTTGAATCGTGCCCACATGTTTTCACACCTTGCATTATCATGGCATCTGCCACCGGCACTGTTCATGCTTTGTAGAATGCCATATTTATTGATTGCTTTACGATACAGTTCGCTTGTATATTGGGTGCCTCTGTCGCTGTGAAGAATAGCTCCACGCAGCATTGGGTAAGCTCTGCAGGCATTATCTAAAGTTTGTTCACAAAGAGTTGCTTTCATGTTTGTATCCATGGCAAGCCCCAACACTGCTAAATCGTAGCAATCAAAGATAGCTGAAATATACAGTTTTCCATCAGAAGCCTTTATTTCAGTCATATCGGTAATGCATTTTTCAAGAGGTTTTTTAGCTGTGAAGTCACGCTTGATTAAATCATCTGATTTATGTGCTTCTTTATCAGCCTTGGTAATACCATTAGGCTTGCGTTTGGGTTTGTGATTAAGGCCAATTTCTTCCATAACCCGATAAACCGTTCTCTCACCGGGAATATGCACTCCTTCCGGCTGTTTGAGTTGTAGTGCCTGATACATACGGATTCTTCCGTAGGTGTCATTGCATTCATCCTCGCTACATATGTCAATCATGGCATCTGCCAGTGGCTGATATTTCCAGGGAGCATCCTTGGATTTTAAATATTTTCTAAATGCCTGCCTTGAAACATGAAGCACTCTGCAATAGAAAGAAATGTTGCCCTTAATCCTGCCGTCATCCGTTTTGATTGCAATAAACATTCCTATCAACTCAACTTATATACTAATATTCACTTCGTCAACTCGACCTTAGCTTTATTTAAGCTCGTACAATTATCTTCTCTGATATGTTTTCTCAAACCTTCAAAGTGCCTTTTGTTGGATTTGACAAGATTGATGTCATTCGAAAACACAGTAAAATCAAGTTCTTTCCCGTGACATCAAGAC
>CALWLV010000245.1 GCA_944381595.1 uncultured Roseburia sp. | reverse complement strand
AATGTCTGCAATGTTTCGGCTGGTTTAACTACAGCCAGCCAAAACTTTGCAACTTTCTCCAATTTGGAGATGCAACATTCTCCAAAAATATTTTGCACTTTTCTCCAAAAAGTGCTTGCAAAAAACAATCAATGATAAGTAATTCAGCTTTACAGTAAGCATTAATTACTTTACGAAATGTTCCGTCTGATTTTGAAAGTGCTAATTCATCAAGTAATTCCGGCATTCTGATATATCGTACGGTTTTGAACTTACGGCAGGCAGCCTTGGTAATTCGAGCCCATTTACGATAGTTATCATTAAACTGTGTGCTCATGTAAGGTTTCTTACCGGCAGCGCTTGCCTCAAGACAGTATTCTGTCCAAAGAAGCGTGAGTGTAACGCCTTTCTTGGCGAGTTCTCTATGAATCTTAGGATAATCAGGAATGAGGCGATCCTCATCTGATTTATTCCTGCCTGGATAAAACATAGCCTCCAGAGAAGCGTTGGTAACATCGTCAGCAAGTGGCCAGCAAATATGCAGATTTCCTGCTAATGTCAGAACTTCAGAAACTGTATTTCTGGAACTGTGAACACTTGATGCAATGTCTTTCATTGTGTACCCGAGACTCTTAAGTCTCAGAATTTCTCGATAATCAACCATTGTTATCGAACCTCCTATAAATGATAGTCACACAAACGTGTGCCAATCTAATTATAGGACTAAAATATAGTAATGCACTATGTGACGGAAGGGATGCACTCAATCTCCGGAAAGCATGCACTAAAACGCCGTGCAGAGTGCACTAAGTTATCGGTATTTACATGTGGTACTAAATCGGTACTATAAGTCTTTATTTAAGAACAATTGAATTGTATGGAATAGTATCAAAAGAAATAGTTTTATTTGTTGCTTTAATAATATCTGTTCCTCGATTAATAATTATTTCTGATAGTTGATTTAGGAATGAAACGATAGATTTATCATCTTTTGTATCAGGTGAAAATAATGACAAACTATAGTCATTGTTAACATATTGATGATAAAAATGGTCGTTTATAAAATTTTTCCAGTTCTCTTCACAATTTGAATTATATGATTGCCATAAAAGCGGTGCCCATTTACTTAATGTTGAATTATTTGAAGCACGGGTGTTATATATTTCTTCTTTTTCGGTGTACGATTTATCAAACCATTGCTGTTTTAAGTATGATAATTTAGTAGTCCATAAATCGTAGCCATTACCACCGGGGTTTGCACCTGTAGGAGAAAGGTTTCCTATAGTATAAACAAGGTCAAGATACTTCAAAAAAGCATCCCAAACTTCTGTGTTATGACCAAATTTTTTGGATAATTCAGTTGATATCTCATAATCAGATATTTTGCAAAAGTCATTGTATAATGGAAGGATGTTGGAGGAGCGATTTTTATTAGTAAGTTTGTTATTTGTCAATCTTTTAAAAATATTCCACCAACCATTCATTAAATCAGCGTTTATTGTTAGTATAGGATTTGAACTATTATTTTGAAGTAAGTAACCACCATTTTGACGTGGCACATGAGACCATGTTGAATAGTGAGGATACAATTTAAATATTTCAACTGATAATCTTGAATATTCAATATCGGGACCGCTGATTGTATTTTCAAACCAAAGTGTACGTGCAAAACGATTTAGTTTATTCCAGTGCTTAATATCGTTTTCGGTGAGATAGGATAATCGTACATCAAATTTATTTATTGCAATTTTATTCATTAAAACTCCTTACGCCTGAGGCCATGTTATTTTCCACTCAAAATATTCATTTGGAGAAATCTCTCCATTATTTAATTTCGTTTTCATTTCACACCATTCCGTAAGGAAATCATTTACCAATCCATATTCAAAAGTTAATGCGACAGGTGAGCCTGCACTTTCATAATCATCTTCATTGTAAGTTGGTCTGGCAGCCTCGGAAGGTTTTGCCGGAGTCATTGCAGTCAGATGAATCAGGTTGCCGGGAGCTGTGTACTCTGGGAATCTTGTACCTTTTCCACGTGCAGGAAGTGATGTGGCACTTTCTTCAAGCCAGAAAAGTGTTTCAATGATATCTTCAGCAGCACCAAGGCTGTAATCAGAGATTGCCTTGTAATTGCAGTGCAAAGCATCAGCAAGTTTTAGAATCATATCTTCACCGGGAATGCGGGCACCGGTTTCATACTGGGATATGCGGACAGACATATTTTTGCCCTCAAATCCAAGTGCACCGCCCAGCTCGTCCATTGTCATTTTACGGAATACCCGTATTTTCTTTATTCTTTCACCAATTGTCATAGTGTAGTTACCTCCGTTTATCTGTTTCTGATGGACTGTTAAAGACAGTATAACACGGAAAAAATGAAAATGGAAGTTTTTCTATACAAGAACATTAGAAAAACTTCTTGACAATTCAATACCACACGGTATAGAATAATATCAATTCAATTATCTATACGATATGGTATTGAAAAATAACTGAATGAGCGGTACAGAAATCTAACAGGCATTTGCCATGACATTCATAGGAATCGAGCGAATGTAGACACTCCCCCCAAGCGGACTGAGTACCTCGAGCAGGAGCGGGCGGTATTACAGGAGATTATCTCAGGTAAGGAGGCTGGTTGTGACATCAGCAGAACTGGTATGGAGAAACGCCAAAACAAATATTTAAAGGAAAGGTGGTGAAAGGCATGAACGAAAAGTTTTTAGAAGTAGGAGATGTGATGCAGATTCTTGGAATTTCAAGATCCGCAGCATACAAGCTTTTGAGACAGATCAACAGTGAACTTGAAAAGAAGGGTTACATTGTGATTCGTGGAAAAGTAAGCAGAAAGTATTTTGAAGAACGCATTTATGGTATGAGTGATGCAGTATAAGCAACAGGTAAGAAGATTAAGGCAGAGGCAGGTGCGGAAGCGATACGGTTTAGGCATCTGCTTCTGCATATGGAAAGAAGGAGATGATGAATATGCCAGCTTATAAAGACAGTAAGACAGGCACCTGGTTCGTCAAATTCTATTGTAAGGACTGGACCGGGGAAAACAACCAGATAAAGAAAAGAGGCTTTGCAACAAAAAGGGAAGCACTTGATTATGAGAGGAATTATAAAATACGGCAGGAGAACAATCTGGATATGACATTTGGAGAGTTTTGGAAGCTGTATACAGAGGACGTGAAAAATTATGTCAAACTCAACACATGGCTTACAAAAGAGCACATTGAGGAGACAAAGATACTTCCATATTTTAAGAATCTTAAGATGAATGAGATTACACCGGGAGATGTACGCAAGTGGCAGAATGAGATG
>CALWLV010000244.1 GCA_944381595.1 uncultured Roseburia sp. | reverse complement strand
ATCAAATATACCTTTAGGGAAGATTTATATTGGTAACCATGATGATGTTTGTAAGTGTGGTGGTAAAATTTATGAACTACTAAACGATCGAACTTGCGGTGCTTTGTTTTTGAAGGGCTATATTGATGAAGATGAACCGCAGGCTCGTTTTGTATGGAACAAGAAAGGCATTGTTGCAGACAAATCTTTTAAGGAAACACATTATTATATAATTCCTAAAAATGGAAAATTTAAAACAAAGAAAGATGTTAAAACCGGATGGATAAATTCCATTGCAGGACGTTTGGAAATGGATGATAAGCATGCAGGAGAGCCTCAGTATATGCATGTTGCATTTACAATGAAGAGCCCTAAAGATGCCCCTAATTTGTATACATTTTCAACGTGCCCAAGATGCGGAAAAATGCATTTGCATACAACGGATTATTCTACTAAAGGAAATGAACCATTTTTCCATCTTGTATCGGAACAATTAATGATTCAGCCACCAACAATTAATGATCCTGAAAAATTGGAATTCACACCAAATGCAGGAAGAAAAGTATTGCTTTTTTCAGATAGTAGACAAAGAGCCGCTACATTGGCAAAAGAACTTACGTCTGTTGCGGATGAAGATGCAATGAGAAAAGCATTGACTGTTGCGGCAAAAGAACTTCAGAAATGGGCGGATGATACTGATCGTGAAGCAAGCATGGATCTGTTGTATGTTTCTTTTTTGAAAGTTGCATTGGACAATAAATTAAGATTTTTCTATGGCGAGGATGAGGTGGATCTTCATGACCATCTGCAAGAAATGAGAGAAGTCATTAATAGGCAGGCACAACGAGGTGGAAGAAGAAATCGAAAAATAAATTATGAAGATTTAAAGAAGCAGAGATTTGCAACCGTACCGGAATTATATTCAAGATATTTGCTCAAAATTTTGTGTAGTAATTTCAGATCTTTTACAGATTTAGGATTATGTTGGGTAGAACCATGCAATGGAACTTTATTAGACGAAGTTTTAGATGATCTTGAACGAGATGAAGCAGGAATTAATGAGGAGCAGTTCTTTAGTCTGTTTGCGGCTTGGTGTGCTGAAATTTTGACGGATAGCTATGCCTATGATTATGACTTAAATAGAAATATTAGAAGAAGTTTAACAAATATCCCGCGTTTTGGTATTGAATTGGATGGAAAGCTTCCTACACGTTTTGAAAGATTATTAAAAGTAAATGGAATAGAGGCAGAGAAGCAAAAACTCATTTATAAAGCTTTATGTAAATTTACTCAAAAAGGTAAGGATGAAAACGACAGATTATTTTTAAATCCACAAGTAATTACATTGAAGTTTGATTCAGAGTGTGTTTGGTATAAATGTCCTGATTGTGGGCGTGTTTTTCCGTATACTCTTTGGAATAAATGTGTTTGGTGTTGTGAAGGAACACCGAAGGTTATGACCCAAAATGAGTTTGAAGGATTAGAATTTTGGAGACAGCCGATTCTTGATGCAGTTGCAGGTAAGAAAGATGCCTTAATGACAAGAATCAATACTGAAGAACATACTGCACAGTTGTCACACAAGGATCAACGAATTGATATGTGGTCTACAACGGAAGAATACGAGTTGAGATTTCAGAATGTATATATTGATGATAAAGGTCCGGTCGATGTGCTTAGTTGCACAACGACTATGGAAGTAGGTATTGATATTGGATCTTTGACTGCTGTGGGATTAAGAAATATTCCGCCTATGAGAGAAAATTATCAACAGAGAGCCGGACGTGCAGGAAGAAGAGGTTCTGCAATTTCGACTATTATTACATATACCGATAATGGCCCTCATGATAGTTATTATTTTAATAATCCGTCAAAAATTATTGCAGGTGCTCCACGTCATCCATTAATAGATATTGACAATAGAAAACTCATATATCGACATTTAAATGTTATTTATGTGTCTGAGTTTTTGGATAAATATGATACAGCTGCGAATGCAATTGGAATTATTGAATTTTTAAATCTATATCGAGAAGAGTTTTTAGATTTTGTGAAGTCAAAACGTTTTCATGATGATGAAATAAAATCATTAGTTCCAAAGTCAAAACGTGAATTTGTAGATAACCAGAAACAAGAATTCATCGAGGCGGTAAATATTCTGTATAAAAAGGTAGATGCATTTAAAGATGACTATTTCGATTCCAACGATAATGAGAAAAAGCTGTTAGATGTATTTTTGGAAGAGGGTATATTTCCAACATATTCTTTCCCAAGAAATGTTGTCGGTTTCAGTATTGAAGATAGTAAAGGTAGTAAAGTAGAGCAAGAGCCAGATAGGGCCTTGGATATGGCAATCAGTGAATATGCACCAGGAAGATTGATAGTTGTAAATAAAAAGACTTACAAATCTGGTGGTATTTATAATTTCCATTCAAAATTTAAAGATGAGGATAAAGAACATCCGGCAAGAAAATATTTTGAAAGCAAAGAGTATTACAAATCATTGTTTTACTGTGAAAATTCCGCATGCAACTGGGTTGGATACGAAGATCCGGGAAAACAATGTCCGTTTTGCTTGCAGGAAAGTATTAAATATCAACATGTAATTAAGCCGTGGGGATTTGCACCAATAGACGGAACAAGTATCCGCGAAGCGGAAGCAGAAGCTGAGATGTCCTATGCTGAGTTACCAAGTTATGCATCACCCATAAGAGATGATGAAATGGAACAATCTAAAGATTACGAATTGGTAAGATATGGTCGTTTGATTGATCAGCCACTTACAATACTTAATCAAGGGCCAGAAGGAAAAGGATTTACCGTATGCGAAGATTGTGGTGCTGCTGTGCCGGGAGATGATAGATTTGGACTTCAAAAGATAAGACCGCCATACAGACATCCTAGAGTAAGAACACGTTGTACGCATCC
>CALWLV010000243.1 GCA_944381595.1 uncultured Roseburia sp. | reverse complement strand
AATCCCTATCTTCATCTGTCAAATTTAAATATGTATTTCTCATAAAATATACCTCCTTTCTAAGTATATTTTATCACAAAAACATCATATTGTATATAGGATATTTATTTAATTTGTATTATACTAGGATATAAGATTCGAGAAGCTCGTATGGATAAAGTTCCGTATATGGTTATTGTAGGTGAAAGTGAGAAAAATAACGAGTCTGTGTCTGTAAGACAAAGAGATGCGGAGATTGACAAGCAAGAGTTAGGTGAAATGAAGCTTGAGCAGTTGATTGAACTTGTGAAAAGAGGTGCAAATGTATGAAAGCAACAATAGCTTTAATGGCAGATAACGTAGCTGAAAATTTTGGAAGAAAGATGATGTTAGAAGCTCATAAGCATGATGAGAAGAAAGAAGCGGTGATTTAATTGTATTTTCCGTAAATAGTGGATTTAAATAATTGATGTGTAATATAGAGTGTTCATGTTGGTAACAGATATGTATTCAAGTATCATCAATTTGCTATAGGTTAAATTGCAAAAAATCCTAGACTTGGAGATAACTTTTTTTATAGGATATCTCCAAGTTTCCTTGTTTAAATAGCGAAGTTCTGCTATAATTAAGTCATTAACAAAAGCAAGTGGGGGAATGGCCTTGTATAGGAATATTATTTTTCAAAAGAAAAAAAATGAACATTTATATACTGCTTTTCAGTTGAGTTACTCGAGTGACAGAGAAACTTTTTTGCAGTATATATTGCCTGTATTGAGAGAAGAGTATGGACTTGGCGAGAGTTTCGAACAAAAAACTGAGTCATTATCTGATGATAGAAAAGAGATAATGCGTGACTTGATGAAAAGGTATAATACCCCAAATCCAGCTGTTAATCCATTAAATAGTGGTCGAACCCAATTGAAGCCTACAAGAAGTAAAATTGGAGAGGTTATTGCGAAAGATTATTTGCATAAAGAATTAGATGTATCCTTTGCGGGAAGAATAAGTTTAGAGGAAGATGATGCGGATTTGCCAAAGAGAGGAGTTGACAATTTTGGATTCATCTTTAAAGAGGTTGATGGCGAATTTGAATTGCAGAAAGTAGTGATTTGTGAGGTTAAGGCATCTGAGTCAAAAAAGAATCCACCTGAAGTGGTATCTGAGACAAGGGATAGCTTGTATAAATCATTGTTGGAGTTAAGCAAGGGTAGCGATAGACTGATGAAAGCTTTGGTAAAATCATTTGATAGATTTGATGTTAATAAGTTTGCTGCTCTTATTGCAGAATTAGCTGTTGATATTGACAAAAATGACGCATTACAGGATACCAGAAAGAAAATGTTGATTGTTCCGTTTTTATTGAGAACAGCAACGACGTATAGTGATGATGATTTTGGCGTTTTCTATACAGATCCGTCAGAATTTAATGGTGCTAGCATAAACTACTATATTATGGTGGTGGATGTTGCTCTGAGTGATTTTGCAGATGACTTATATTCAAGTGTCCGAGGTGAAAGCTAATGAATGAATTATTGACCCAAAAGTTAAATAGTTTGTTAAATTTAGATAAACCTAAAAAAACTATTGGAATTTGGAATATACGAGAGCTTTGTAATAAGATTCAGGCGGAAAGTCAAGCAGAACAGTATGAATTAAAATTCGATTTTACGTATTTGTATCATTACTTAGGACTTAAAATTGTTAATGAATATGATGATGATAATAGAGATATTTTATTGGAAGGATACGAACTGTTAAAAGTTACATACTATTCTGAACAATATGATGGTGAATTAGAGCGCATACGTATGTTGGCACAATTGGTGGCATCGGGTGTTACGTGTTCAAAAATTGCAGAAGTAAGGATGCTGCTGAAAGATGAGTGTTTAGATGAAAGCTATATTAATCAATTTGAAAATCCGCTTGAGAAACTTTATGTTATTACAATTGTTGTTTTTTTATTAGCTGTAAGAAAAATGAATGGTTGGAATGACATAGATGAAATAAACTTTTTGAAAACAGAATTGGATGTTGTTGCAAAAAATATAGTGCCAAAAGGAGAAGAAGAAATATATTTTGTAACAGGGTGTTTCAACCTTGAGGAAGCAATAGGTTCATATATTAGTTATATTGTTTCTGGAAAGCCAGCTAATGTTGATAAGGTTATAATAAGAAAAATATTTGCTGCAAAAGATTCCTTTAATGAGATTGATAGACAAGAAGATGCATTGTTGTCATTGCTTATTATGCATGCATTGAAAGCAATGACACGAAATTCTCTGTGGGCTTCAATAGAAGGTATATCTCAGAAATTGGATGAATATTTAGAAATGATACTTAGTCGTAGTAACTCGAAACCTATATTTGATTTGTGGCCATCTCAGAAGAATGCTATTGAGCAGAATTTGTTCGATATGACTAAATCAGCATTAGTTGTACAAATGCCAACTAGTGCAGGAAAGAGTTTATTGGCAAAGTTATACATTATGCAGATTAAGAGTGTTTATACTGATGCTAAGATAGTGTACTTAGTTCCAACACGTGCATTAGTAAATCAAGTTAAACGTGATTTAAAAGCAGAGTTTGAAGGGTTTGGATATAATGTTGACATTGCAATTCCTTTTATGGATATAGATGAAATAGAAGAAGAATTATTATTAAAAAATACGGATATCATTGTGACTACACCAGAAAAATTTGATATTATGCAAAGATCGAAGCATCCGTTTGTGGATAAGTTGCGTTTAGTTATTGTGGATGAGGCACATAATATCCAAGATGGCGAGCGAGGAGCAAAACTAGAATTGCTGCTTGCAATGTTAAGAAAGAATGATAGAAATTTAAAAATTTTAATGCTTAGTCCATTTATGAAAAATGCTAAAGAGATAGCAAATTGGTTGAGTGATGATAGAGGGATTGATATTTTTGTAAATTGGAAACCTGCGCAACAATTCACAGGAATAAGTAGAAATATACCGTTATCTCCTAGAGGAAGCATTCAGTGTGTCAAATATATTCCTTCTGCATGTAATGATATATATAATGAAGAATTTACTTTAGATATTGCTCAATCATCAAAAAAAGAACCATTAAAATCAAGGCAATCGTATCTGCTAGCAGAAAAGTATAAGCAGTTAGGTGGGGTTTTGGTGCTGTGTACACAACAACGATACGCAGAAAGTTTTGCTAAATTATATCTTGAGAAGGAAGATATTTCAAATGCAGAGAAACTTGAAATCGCTTCATTGTTGGAATTGATCGAAACAGAGATGGGCACGGATAGTTTATTGTATAAAGTTTTACTAAAGGGATGTGCATATCATCATTCAGCATTGCCACTTAGTATACGAGAAGAGATAGAAGATGCGATTAGGAGAGGTTTGATTAAGGTTGTTGCTGCTACTACGACGTTGGCACAGGGAATGAATTTTCCTATTGCTACGGTTATATTTCAAGGAATGGCAGTGCCAATAGGCGGATTTTCGAGAAGTATGACACCATCTGAATTTTGGAATATTGCAGGAAGAGCAGGAAGAGCTTTGGTTGATAAGGAAGGACACGTGATTGCTGTTTGCAGTGACGAAGAGCAGGAAAGACAATTTAGAGACTATTTATCTAATAGGAATGAGGAAATTGTCTCTTCATTGTTGCAGGTAATAGAAAAAATTCCGGAAGAATGTTTGTCGTCATACTACATTGAGCAGTATGGTGAATTATCAACACTATTGCAATACATTTATCATATTAAAAAAATATATGAAGATATAGAAATAGAAGACTTGTTACGTGGCAGTTATGTGTATTCTAATTTGGAACGCAAGGGAAATAATGCTTTGGCGGAAAAACTAATAAAAATCACTAAAAATTATATTGGAAAGATAGGAGAGGACTTACAGAGAAAAAAATTAATGGATATTATTGATACTACGGGTATAAGTAGTATTAGTATGAAAAAATTGATGGTTGAAATTAGTAGGAAGAATATGTTTATTCCTGAAAGTAGTATATTGTTTAGTAGTAGGGATAATCAATTAACAGATATTATTAAGATGGTCAACAGTATTCCGGAAATTAATTTGGGGATGTTTGATACTAATGCTCCGTTGAATGCTGAAAATGTTGCTTTATTGACGAAAATGTGGGTTCATGGATATAGTATAAGAGCAATAGCAGATAAGTGCATTAATAATGCAAATTATGATGTGCAAGAGAAAATGAATATATGTGGAAAATACATATATTCAAAGCTTATAAATAATCTTCCATGGGGAATTGCCGCAATTTTTAAAGCCCAAGGGATTGTTAATCCACAAGAAAGTGATGATGAAACATATTCATTGATTCCTGCATTTATTTACTTTGGTGTTAATAGTGTGGTTGCAGTAGCATTGTGTATGTTAGGAGTATCGAGATATGCTGCACGTATATTGGCTAAGGAATGGTATAATGAGAAAGGTGACATTAATATTAAGCAATGTGAAAAGGTGAAGGAATGGATATATAGTCTTGATTTAGAAGACTGGAAGCGAATTTTTAACGCATATGAAGGAAAGAATGCGGAAACTAATTATAACATTTGGTTGAAAAATAGGTGATTGGTAGCTATTAGATATCATTTTGTTATAAAAAAGATAAGTCCCTTCAATTTGTAGCAATGTCATCGGGCGGTTAGTTATGACAGAGGAAGCCTTTTTCAGCAGCGCAGCACAAAAGGACTGTTTCAAGGAACTGGATGTTGAACAGTTTGAAATTGTGGCAACACTTGATTCCCACACTTCTGATATTTGCCAGGAAATGGATGGAAAGCATTTTCCTATGTCACAGTGGGAAGTTGGAGTCACGGCTCCACCGTTTCATGTGTGGTGCAGGTTAACCACTGTTCTATTCTTTGATGATGAATTTGACAGTGTTGGTGAACGCGCTGCAAGGGGTGCAGACGGTAAAACATACTTTGTTCCGGCTGATATGACCTATAAAGAATGGGAAAAGGTATTTGTGAAGATGATAAGACTGACTTGAAGGAAATGTCTGAAAAGGTATAACGGAAAGTGGTATTACAAATGATGCAAAAGTTGATGGAGCAATTCATAAATATGCAAAAGTAGCACTGTATCACAGGGATGGTACAAATATGGAAGATTTATATATTTTATTTTATTCAACCGGTGATATTCTTGGTAAAAATATAACTTCAACAGAACCTTTTGGTGTCCAAATCAATGACAGTGTAAGAAAAGCAATAATAAACAATCAAGGGACCTGATTGGTTTGCATACGCACTTTGATGATACACCACCAATTGGAAGTGACTTTGAAACTGTATTTAAGAGAAGATATAACTTGGGTGTAGTTGCAAATGCAACAGGTGATATTTATTTATACGGATGTGGTGACCAATACATATCAGCAAAACTCATTGATGATACCATTGAAAAATATATAAAACTTGTTGATGAAAATGGTGAAAAGGTATATACTACGACCAAAGAAGCACATTTACAGGCATTGAATCAATTAAGAAAGGATTATGGTATTTGGTATGAAGCCCGGTGATAAATATTATGATGGTGAAGTTGTTGATTCAGGTAGAAGCGTGGATGAAATTAACAAAGATATTGAAAAGGAAAAAGATAGAATCAAAGACATTGAATGGTCACCCGATATGTTAAATGAATAGTGTTATTATAGAAGTAAACCATGATTTAAAGAAAGGGTATGGTGGTCTTTTATTATCTCCCGGTCACTGGGTTAGTGTGACAACGCAGAGCATCCGGCAACGGGTGCTTTTCTATTTGTCGGAGTTGGTCAAGACGTAAAACCGCAACAAACCAAACAATCATGTGGGAGTTACCCCGTATAAAAACGTATTTGAAAGGATGGTGTCATTATGACA
>CALWLV010000242.1 GCA_944381595.1 uncultured Roseburia sp. | reverse complement strand
GATACAAACATCAGTATGATCTGCAAAAATTCCATACAATAATCCCCCTTTCTCATGCTTTTTACCTATAATTGAGGATTGCGTAGACATTATAGCATTGATTATGGGAAATGGCAAATAGAATCTGCAGTGCATGTCGTTCTACTGCTTATATTATACCATATCCGCTGACAACTTCCTCTATCTCTATTGAATCTCTGCACATTACTTTTCAATCAGCTCTCTTAGATCATCCACTACATGATCTGCAAAGATATGTAATCGTTCCATATCTGTCCGCTGATGGACACCTGTGGTAACCAGTACCGTTTCAACTGCTTGTTCATAACCTAAACGAATATCCGTCTCTAAATTATCGCCGATCAATATGACCTGTTCCTTTTGCAGGTGCAGCTGTTCCAGTGCCAATTCTAAAATTGGCGCATACGGCTTCCCGATCCGCGGAGAAGTCTGACTGCTGGCATATTCAAACATCGTAACAATAGAACCATTTCCAACATCATATCCTTCACTAGTCGCAATGATCCGATCATAGTTCGTTCCAATCAAGCGAGCACCATTCAATAATTCTTTTAAAGCGTCGCTGTAACGTCGATAGTCTGCCTGTTTATCAAGACCTACAAAAACAAAATCAGCATTTTTTTCTACGATCGTAAATCCCTCTTGTAAAAGGGCTTCTTTCAAGCCATCCATGCCGATCACAAATACTTTTCGCTTATCGCTGTGTTTTGCAACATAGCGTGCACTTGCCATCGCACTGGTAAAAAAATGTTCTTCTTTGATTCCTTGATACCCTAAACGCTCCATATGCTCTACATTTTGTCTGGCAGTTCTGGTCGCATTATTGGTAAGAAAGAGGAATGACTGGCTGGTTGCTAACAGCCAATCAATGAATGCTTTTGCCCCTTCGATCAATGTATCTCCTCGATACATTGTTCCATCCAGATCTAAAAAATATGTTCTCTTTCCCGCCATATTTACTCCTCCTGAATCATGATTTTCGTTTTCTTTTATGCGGACGCAGCAAAACAAGTCCCGCTATCACAAGGGCAAAAGGCCAATGATCCTTACCCAATAAAAGAATGACAGATAGTAACTGCTGCAGATCTATTCTAGGTGAAAATAACAAAAGAATGCCAGTTACACAAAGGATCATTCCGATACGTTGACGCATGCTGTTCACTTCCCATTTCAGCATACCTGTGAACTTCTCTCGTATTTTGTCATTTTATGCAAAAAACAGCTTTTTAAAGCTGTTTTTTATAATTCTATCTTCTCTAGATCGCTGTAAGGTATTTCCGTCGGTGTCTCTCTGCCAAATAATACAAGCAATACTGTTGCGACCTGTCTTGTCGGATCCAGCTCTTCTACTGTGCCTTCTGATCCTTTGAACGCACCATTCAAAATGCGGACACGATCCTTGATGGCAAAATCAACCTGCACATCACGCTGATTCTTTCCTAGACGACGAAGAATGTTTTCCATCTCTTCTTCAGCTACAGGAAAAGGTTTCGCACCTCCACCACTGGAACCAATAAATCCGGTTACACCTGGTGTATTACGCACGATGTACCAGGCTTCATCCGTCATGATCATCTGTACAAACAAATAACCGCTGAACAAATTCTTAGTTTTTTCGATTTCTTTGCCATTCTTGTACTCAATTTCTTTTTCTTCTGCTACGACGATCTGAAACAAGAAATCTTGTAACCCCATCGTTTCAATACGACGTTCTAGATTTTCTTTTACACGGTTCTCATGTCCCGCATAGGTATTTACAACATACCATTCTTTCTTTGCTTCGCTCATCGTTATCCTCCTATAATCCAATTACCGTCAAGAAACCACTTGCTACTAATTCACACAATAAGAAAAAGATTCCAAACAAAACAGTAAACATGATTACTGTTGCACTGTTTGCGAATAGATCTTTTGCTTTCGGCCAGCGAATACGTTTGATTTCTTTGCGGATTCCTGAAATACTAAACCATTTCAACATTCTGATCGCTCCTTACTTCGTTTCTTTATGAAGTGTATGTTTCCCACATTTTTTACAGTATTTTTGCAATTCAATACGCTGTGTATGTGTTTTTTTGTTTTTATGAGTCGTATAATTTCTTGAAAGACACTCACTGCAAGTCAATATTACTTTATCTTTCATCTACGCCACCTCATTTCACAATTAGCGTACTTACTTTATCATAAAGAAGAAGAATAGTCAATTCCTCTTACAATCCCTTTTATTATATAATCGCGCAGAATAAAAGTAAAGGAAAAGCGGCAGCCTTTCCTTATTTAAAATATAAACGACGTATTTTTGCCAAGGTATTTTCAACCTTTTTTCGATTCACTTGTACCTTCTTTGCAATTTGTGCATATGTATAGCCTTCATTGCGCAGGCGATAAATCTCATATTCCAATGGCTTCAATTGCTTTTTCAATTCCTGTTCCTTCTGTTTCAATGAAGACAGATAAATTTGAAACGCTCCATTTTCTTCTATGCGCATACTGGGAATCTGATCCAGCACGATAGCGTTCCCGTCTTTTTGTATGGGCGCATCTAACGCCAGCATATCATAATGAAAAGAAGGATCTCTTCGATACTGCAGACGTTGATAATCAATCAATGCATTGCGTATCACCCTAGAAGAAAACGTGCTAAAACGAATCCCAAAATGTTCGCGGTAATCAAATACAGCACGAAACAATGCTTGGGCAGCCACCTGCAACAAATCTTTTTCCTGATGACTGGATTGCATTTGATAAGTACAATTTTGACGAATGATCCTGTAGATCTTTGGCTGATACAATTCTAATAATAATCGAAAACTCTCTTCATCTCCTTGCTGGATCATGTATACGAGTTCATTATCATTGTATTTTGACTCTTTCATTCCTGCCTCCTAAAAGGAGTCTATTTGGAAAGCGGGTAACGTTGTTCAAAAATTTTATACAACAAGATGGCACAGGCAACAGATGCATTCAATGAATTGACTTTTCCAATCATGGGTAAACGTACAAAATAATCACATTGTTTTTTCACCAACGGACGCAATCCAAAACCCTCTGAACCGATGACGAGTACCATAGGCATATCATAACTGCCCTCTCGATAATCCTTTGCATCTTCCAGATCGGCACCTATGACCCAGTAACCTTGTTCTTTCATATATTGCAAGGTTTGCGATAAATTAGTAACTGCACTGACTTTCACACTATGGATCGCACCTGTGCTTACTTTTGCCACAGTTGGCGTTAAGGATACGCTGCGATGCTTGCCAATAATGATTCCATCAGCTCCAACAGCATCACAACTACGCAAAATTGCACCTAAATTATGCGGATCTTCCAATTCATCCAACATGACAAACAGTCCATTTTTTCCCTGTGGGACACTAGCCAACAGTTCTTCGATCGTATACGTGCGATATTCATCGATCACTGCAGCAATTCCCTGATGATGGGTATTCTTCGTTTTTTTATCCAACTGATCGCGTGTCATCCAGCGAACAGGAATCTGTTGTGCTTTGGCTATTTGAACCAGTCGCTGATCTTTTATGCCCTTCATCAGCAACAGTTCATAAACCTTCGTATCTTCTTTTAACAGCTGCAATACTACATTCTTTCCATATACGATCTGTGTCATAATGTTTCTCCTATTTCCTGAATCTTATTCCATAATTTCTCTAAACGGTCTTCTTTATGAAACAGAT
Organism: uncultured Roseburia sp.; assembly: GCA_944381595.1. Taxonomy (GTDB): domain Bacteria; phylum Bacillota; class Clostridia; order Lachnospirales; family Lachnospiraceae; genus CAG-303. Next base: position 1,430 of record CALWLV010000242.1, on the reverse strand, counting down.
AAAGATAACCGATCAACGCTTCAAAAGCAGTCGAATAGCGATACGTCATAATATCCGCATTTTTTGCTTTTGTTTTGATCGTTGCGTTTCTTCCTCTCGCAAGAATCAGTTCTTCATCTTCTAGAAAGAAATGTTCTTCTTTTAAGGTCAACAACATTTTTGCCTGTGCTTTGGCACATACCCAGGCACTGCATTTTTTTTGCAAAGTGTTTGGATTTTGATATCCTTTTTCTAACATATGCATTCGTACTTTTAAGCTCATCCATGCATCTCCGATAAATGCTAATGTTGTTGCATTGTAATTGACGATTTCCATATTACAAAATACCTTTTTCCATCAACTGCGCGCGATAGACATCTGCCTTTTGGAAATCTTTTTCTTTGACTGCCTTTCTCCATGTTTCATATAAAACGCAGTCTTCTTCACCTACACAGCATTTCGGAATTTCAATACCTAGCACTTGCATCATTGCCTGCATCGTTTTTAATAATGAAGCAACCAGCATCTGATCCATTTCTCTTTGACGAATCGCCGTATTTAATTTCTTGCTGACATCAAAAACGGCTGCCAGTGCATTCGGGGTATTGAGATCATCTGCCATTGCATCCATGAATGGTTGATAATATTCGTTTAACAATTCACCTTCGACGCATGCGCGATTTAGTGCTAATTTTACATATCCCTGTTTCATCGAATTGGAAACTCGTTCATATTCTTTTTGACTATTTGTCAATGTTTCTTCACTGATATTCAATGGAGCGCGATAATGTGCGGACAACATCATCCAGCGAATTTCATTGCCTCCGTATTGCTCAATCATATCTTTTGCCCATAATACATTTCCCAATGATTTTGACATCTTATCCCCATTGATATTGATCATGCCATTATGGATCCAATAGCGGGCAATACTCGTTCCATAAGCTGCTCTGGATTGTGCAATTTCATTTTCATGATGCGGAAATTTTAAATCCATTCCGCCGCCGTGAATATCGATCAAAGGACGCTGAAATACATCGTTGATCATAACAACACATTCTGTGTGCCATCCAGGACGGCCTTTTGACCATGGTGAATCCCATTGGATTCCCTCATCCGTTGCCTTCCATAATGTAAAATCCAATGGATTTTCTTTCTTGCTGTTTTCATCGATACGTGCACCAACGATCAGATCATCGATACGTTGATGTGACAAACTTCCATATTCATTTACCTTGCCTACACGGAAATAAACGTCACCATCCACTTGGTAAGCATATCCTTTCTCCACTAACAATGCTATAAATGCAATAATGGCATCCATCGTTTCTGTTACGCGAGGTGCAGCATCCGGCATCATCGCATGCAATGCCAAACGATCATCGTTATATGCTTTGATAAATTTATCCGTTACTTCTTTCTCACTGACTCCCAGCTCTTTTGCTACGTT
>CALWLV010000241.1 GCA_944381595.1 uncultured Roseburia sp. | reverse complement strand
CTCCTTTTTTATCTTATATTAATAATGTATTATTTATAAGTCAGAAATAGTATAAATGTTTACTACAATATAAGACAAAATAATACACTAAATCATACTAATTTTATAATTATTTAAGCAATATGTCAACAATAAAAAAATGGGAGTAATCCTATTTCCCTAGTGCTTTGATAATAATTATAGAGCAGAAATTAATTTAATTTAGGTTTGAAAATTTTCATAAAATATATGAAATTATGATATAGAAAAAATAGAATATTAAAAAAATAACACATATAAATTGTAGAAAAATTCAATATAACAGTTGGGTCATACTTTGAATAAATAGATTTAAATAAAAATTGACATCTAAAATAAACCGTACAAAAAGGATATATATAATAATTTATTGTCAAAATGGGGTCTTCCTAAATGCCTTTGACTTCTAAATTATTATATATATCCTTCTTGTACTTCTCTATTATTATTCAGTAGCAAAATTAATAAAAGAATATTGATTGTTACTCAAAAATATGGTATATTAAAAATACAAAAGGCAATAAAATTATATAAATTACATATAATATTATTGCTATAAACAGCAAAAAAGTTGGTGAATCCAGCCATAAATTGGAACTAAAAAAAGGGGGATTAGAGTAAGAAACTCTAATCCTTTTACAGTATTAAATTTTAAATATACAACATAGGAGGTAATTTAGTATGATTATAAATATAAGAATTGTTAGAGTTGATACTGATTATTGTGATTATTTAAGGAAATATGATAATAAAGTTGCATATAATAAAAATGAAAAGGAATTAAGACCTTTTATAGGAATATTATTTAAGATAGATAATTGCGAGTATTTTGCACCATTATCAAGTCCAAAGTCAAAACATAAAAATATGAAAAACACAGTAGATTTTTTTAAAATCAATGGTGGCAAATTAGGAGCAGTTAATTTTAATAATATGATACCAGTAAACAAAAATAATTATTCCTTAGTAGATTTAAATAAAGAAACTTTAACAATTGCAGAATTAAAATATCAAAAATTATTAATTATTAATTATTCATCGCAACATCCGGTTGCAGATGCTCTTTCATTCATGGGCAAAATCTTTGATTTTGCCCATGAACATTTCTCATTAAATTATATAACAAATTCTAAAAACATCTCCAATCACATTCAAAATTTATTCAATATTATTATATTAAAATCTTTATATTATTTTATAAGATGTGAATTGAAACACGAAAAATGGAGCTTACTTCAAAAATTAATAAAAGAAATTAGGACTTGAAAGAAATATAAAGAATTGCTATAATATTAACTATAAAAAATTATTATAAATTAAAAAATAATTATTATTTAAGGAGTGCTTTAAAATGGAAAAACCAATTAGAGTTTCTGCTATTATCAAAGTTACAGAAAATTGCAATTATGATTGTGATTTTTGCTATTATGCAAAGAATAATTATGATAGTAAAAAAAATTTAAGTATTAATCTATGTAAAGAGATAATACGGAAAACATCAGATTACAATTATTTAAATGGGGTAAAAAATACTAATATAATTTTTCATGGGGGAGAGCCTCTATTAAGAGGATTGAATTTTTTCAATAAAATTTTAGATTATGAACAAGAACTCATTTATAGAAGTAATAATGAAAGAACTTTTGATAACACAGTACAAACTAATGCTTCATTAATTAATGATGAATGGATTACTTTATTTAAGAAATATAAATTTAATGTAGGAATTAGTTTAGATGGAGATAAAAGTTTAAATTATCACTTATCAAAAAAATTATCAAATAATATTTCAAATATTATTTCAACCTATTTAAAGATGAAGAAAATAGGAATAAATGTTGGAGTATTAAGCGTTATAACAGAAAGTCATACAAAAAATGTTAGAAGATTTTATGAGTTTATTGTTAATAATGAAATTGAAAAAATCGGTATATTACCATGCATCAATGATGATAATAATTATACTGTTAATGTAGATAATTTATCTAGATTTATGATAGAATTATTTGATTTATATTTTTATGGTAGAACAAAAATAATGATTAGAGAATTTACAAATGTAATTGAAAGAGCATTAGGTTATAATAGAGTTAGATCTTGTGCAAATTGTGGAAGGTTATCATGTGGAACATTTCTCACATATGATAGCAATGGAAATGTTTTCTTTTGTGATAAAGCATATGATAAAACAAAAATTATTGCGAATATAAAGAATAATTCAATTGAAAGCATTTTTAAAACAAACAAATATATTGATGAAAAGGAAAGATGTATGCAATTCTATAAAAACACTTGCATAGACTGCAAAGTTAGACATTTGTGTAATGGAAGTTGTTATAGAAATGATGTTGTTTCTAAAGAAGGAATAATTGTAAATAGATTTTGTGAAGTTTATAAAAATGTATATTCACATATTGAGAATGTTGTAAATCAGTACAGGAGATAATTAAAAATGAAAATTGCTTATGTATTTATTCCTTTTGCATATAATGGACCATGTATTTCGGAATCTGGACCTAAAGTTATGCATTATGAATTAGAAAAATATTATGATAGTAAAGATATGTTTCAATATGAATTAAAATTAAATGAAACTCCGATACAATATTTAAATAGAATATATAAAAATGTAGTTTATTTAAATAGTTTTTATGATAGAGTAATTATTTTTGGAGGAAACCATTTATCACTATTGCCTATATATCAAATTGCAGAAGATTTATGTTATAATTCAATTACATTTGATGCACATCGTGATTATCTCAAGAATAATGGTAAAATAACTCATGCTTCTTTTTTAAGGTATGTAAGAAGAGGAAATTCAAAAAAATATATTTTAGGTTTTAGGGATTATATAAATGACGTAGATAAATATAAATATTTTAGTAAAGAGATTTCAGCAAATTATTTAAAAACAAAAAATCTAGATGTAAAAATACCTAATGAAATAAAATTTATTGATATAGATGTAGATTTCTTTGATCCTGCGATTTTCCCATATACCAATTGTAAGAAAGATAATGGATTTTCTGTAAATGAAATGTTTGAAATTTTAAAGATTGTGAGCTTAAAAGATATAAAAATATTATCTTTTTCTGAATATGTTAATATTTTAGATAATAATAAAAATGGTATAAAGATAATGATTGAAATATTACAAAATATATTGACAATTCAATAAAAAAATGTTATAAAATTTATATGCACTTTTTGTGCGATTAGATTTTATAGATTTACACTATTCAGGAGGAAATTAGCTATGGAAAATACTAATGGTGTAGAAGTAATTGAGAATATTGTTAGTCAGAATGAAAATGAAGAATTAGAACCAATTAATAGCGTGAATTGGGGATATGATTGTTGGCAAGATTCTCACAGATAAGAATAAACTTATAAGATTATAAGTTCAAAGTAAAAAATCTCTTAATAAATTTTTATTGAGAGATTTTTTACTTTATATAAAATCAATTTCTATATTTTTTAATTAATTCAGTAGTGTGTTCTATACCAGTTGTAGCACTATGACCGTAATGTTGGTATCTAATAAATTCTGCATTTTTATAATTTAATTCTTTATATATTTTTTTCAATTTATCAAAGCGAGATTGATAATCAGATCCAAAAACTTTTTTATAAATTTCTTGTATTTCTAAATCTGTATGCCTAAAGTTAAAAGCAGTATCATTAGATGAATTTTCAAGTTCTCCTATAAAATAAAATTGTCTTAGTTTATAGAAATTATCTTTATCAAAATCATTACCAGTAATATGTTTTATATCTTTTATTCCAATAGGGTAAATTAAATTAATAGTATTATTATTTATATTAATAGTATCTAATGGGAGTATAGCTTGATTTCCAAAGCCACCAGCAATTAACAAAGAAACTTTACTTGGGTAACATGTTGCATATCTGAGTACAAATTTTGAAGATGATGAGAAACCATGACATATAATTTTACTATCAATATGTATATTAAGTTTGGAATGTATTAAATTTTTAGCATCATTAATCATATTATTTATTTGAGTAAATAAGTTATAATATGTATTTAAAGGATTTTCACAAAATAAAACATTTCTAGAAGCTT
>CALWLV010000240.1 GCA_944381595.1 uncultured Roseburia sp. | reverse complement strand
CACTCTCGCATGTCTTTTTTTTTCAGAATTCGCCGACCCCCTAGATCTACACTCTCTCCCTGCACTTCCCTCTTCCGATCCATTTTCATGTACAACAGCATTTCCACCTACTGTAGCATTTCCACGTACCACTGCATTTTCACGCACCCTGGCATGTCCACGTACCAAAGCATCTCCATCTACCAAAGCATTGCCACATACCACAGCATATTCTTCTACCACAGCATTTCCAAACACCGTAGCATTTTCTCTTACGATAGCATTTCCACCTACCCAAGCATCTCCGATCTGTGACAGGTTATCCTCTTTTTCAATGTATCCTCCCGTCTCCCCCTCTTTTACATTAGCAAAAGAAACAAGGGCTTTAATACGGTACAATTCTATTCCCTGAAATACCATAGATTCACTCGTTAATTCGTACTTTTTCATTTCGATCTCCTTATTTTCTCCTCATGATTGCCTGGTCTAAGGTATTGTTTTATATCCTTCTCAAAATGCAGTTCCATTAAATCTGCAGCTATTAGGTATTCTTTAGCAAATCTGCTTTTTCCGTGTTTTTCCAAAACTTTTTGTCTAAATTCCCGGATAGAGCCTGAGAAACATCCGCAGGTTACTCCAATGCCACCGTCTTTTGTTTTATAAAACGTCGTATTTCTGTATACAGAACCCAAACCTTTTATGACAGCATAGTCGGCATTTCCATCCACCCTGGCATTTCCACCTACTGTAGCATTTCCATACACCCTAGCATATCCACGTACCTCAGCATCTTCTACTACCCAAGCATCTTCTTCTACCCAAGCATTTCCACCCACCTCGACATTTCCACCTACTGTAGCATTTCCACCTACCAAAGCATTTTCACGCACCCTGGCATTTCCATCTACCACAGCATTTTCTTCTACCCTAGCATTTCCATACACCCTAGCATTTCCACCTACCCAAGAATTGCCGTTCTGTGAGAGGTTATCCTCTTTTTGAATGTATCCTCCCATATCCCCCTCTTTTACATTTCCAAAGGAAACAAGGGCTTTAATCCGGAACAATTCTCTTCCCTGAAATACCATAGATTCACTCGTTAATTCGTATTTTTTCATTTCGTTTATCTCCTTATTTTCTCTTGCTGATTGCCTGGTCTAAGGTATTGTTTTTATATCCTTTTCAAAATGCAGTTCCATTAAATCTGCAGCCATTAGGTATTCTTTAGCAAATCTGCCAGTTCCGTGTGTTTCCAAAACTTTTTGTCTAAATTCCTGGATAGAGCCTGAAAAACATCCGCAGGTTACTCCAATGCCACCGTCTTCAACTCTGTAAAACGTCGTATCTCTATATACGGAACCAAGTCCTTTTATGACAGCATAGTCGGCATTTTCATGTACAACAGCATGTCCAGCTACCCAAGCATTTCCACCTACCAAAGCATTCCCATTCACCCTGGTATTTCCATACACAAAAGCATTTCCATACACCTTGGCTTTTCCACCTACTGTAGCATTTCCATGTACCAAAGCATTTTCTCTTACGATAGCATCTCCATCTATCACAGCATTTCCACCTACTATAGCATTTCCATACACCCTGGCATTTTCTCCTACCAAAGCATTTTCTTTTACTATAGCAGTTCCATACACCTTGGAATTTCCACCTACCCAAGAATTGCCGTCCTGTGACAGATTATCTTCTTTTTCAATGTATCCTCCCATATCCCCCTCTTTTACATTTCCAAAGGAAACAAGGGCTTTAATCCGAAACAATTCTTTTCCCTGAAATACCATGGATTCACTCGTTAATTCGTACTTTTTCATTTCGTTTATCTCCTTATATTCTCTTGCTGATTGCGGGGTCTAAGGTATTGTTTTTATATCGTTTTCAAAATGCAGTTCCATTAAATCTGCAGCTATTAGGTATTCTTTAGCAAATCTGCTATTTCCGTGTGTTTCCAAAACTTTTTGTCTAAATTCCTGGATAGAGCCTGAAAAACATCCACAGGTTACTCCAATGCCATCATCTTCGATTCTGTAAAACGTCGTGTCTCTGTATACGGAACCCAATCCTTTTATGACAGCATAGTCGGCATCTCTACCTACCACAGCAGTTCCACTTACTGTAGCCTTTCCACGTACCACAGCAGTTTCACGTACCCTGGCATTTCCATCTACCACAGCATATTCTTCTACCACTGCATGTCCACCTACTATAGCATATCCACCTACTGCAGCATGTCCACGTACCTCAGCATTTCCTATTACCCAAGCATTTCCATCTACTATAGCATTTTCTCTTACGATAGCATCTCCATCTATCAAAGCATTTCCTCCTACCGCAGCATTTTCTTTTACGATCGCCTTTCCGCACACCACAGCATATTCTTCTACTGTAGCATTTCCATACACTTTGGCATATCCACTCACCCAAGAATTGCCGTTCTGTGACAGATTATCCTCCTTTTCAATGTATCCTCCCATCTCCCCCTCTTTTACATTACCAAAGGAAACAAGGGCTTTAATACGGAACAATTCTCTTCCCTGAATCATCATAGATTCCTTGGTTAATTCGTATTTTTTCATTTCGTTTATCTCCTTATTTTCTCCTCATGATTGCCTGGTCTATGGTGGCCGGGTCTACCTCAATAGCATATATTTCAGCACACCACATATTTTCTTCTAAATAATGCACTCTTAGAAAATTCTCATCGTCCTTAATAAGAAACATGCTTTTGGATTCAATTTCAAATGGTATTCCTTCCACCCATTCTCCGTTATCTTTCCACTTTGCTTTGTATAAGTCTCTTTCCCTCTGCATATTATCCCTCGTACTCTTTCATCTCTAGCAACGTATCCTCAGCTTCTTCCTGTGTGAGGAATACGGTTTTTCCAATTTCACTTTCAGGAAAAACAAATTGATCATGTCTTGTGTTTGTTTCCACTGCGTAATTTATGTTCCCGTGCATACCAATCCTCATTGATAACACGGAGCAATCAACAATTTCTTCCGTAAGAGTATCGATTTTATAAACAGTCGTTCCGACTAGATTACGCAGGAGCAAGCCTTGTTCCTCTAATTCAATCAGATTTCGAATATGCCTTAAATCTTCCACTTTTACATTCGGATTATCTCTATGCATTGAAATCAATCCGCAATAGTATAGAAATCTGTCGCTTAATCTCTTCATTAAGAATTTCTTTTCTTCCTCGAGTGTTGAAAGTTTTTCCGACAGCTCTTTGCTTATCATATGTTTCCGCTGTGTTATCAGAACATATTTCCGGAGGGCATCCAGCATATCCGCTGCTTCCTCATATCTCCCATCCGCAATCAGGCTTTCTATCTGTTTCTCAATATCTCCCCTGAGCTTCATTTCATTCAGAATATCATTTTGCAGGGACATCACACTGCGATATAATCCATCGTTCATTCTAACTCCACCTTTCTTTTTATTCGTTCCGCATTTCTTCTTTATTCTCTAACTCTTTATTTCTTCTTCGTTTCCCATTCCCAGAGTATTTTCAACATGAGAGCATTGATTGATGTTCCTTCTTTGTCTGCTTCCTTTTTTAATTGTTCATATAACTCTTCTGGAAGTCTGAATGTAAAACGTTTTCTTTCTTTTGTCATATATTTGACGTCATCTCCTTTCTTTCGTACTATATCATATATTCATTTTGACGTCAAGCGTCTTATTTACATTTTCTTTCTTTTATTTTATAATGTCAATATGACATCGAAAGGAGGTTTTTATATGTCAGCAAATGATCCTTATACACGTGAGGAAGATTCCCGATTTACTCTCCGCATTAATTCCAAACTATTAGAAGCCATTAAACTTGAAGCTCAAAAATGTAAACGTTCCACCGGAAAACAAATTGAATTTATTCTGGAGCAGTGGCTTTCAGAAAATACTCCCAAAAAATAAAGATTATTTCATCCTTGATTGTGTATCCTTTGTTTTTCGCCTCCAGCTGTAACTTAGTTTTAAGTTCTTCTGGAAGGCGAAGTGTTACAAATGCATATTTTTTATTTTCCACTAAATCCACCTTTCTTTATTTTGTCTGTCTTGCCCGTTCTTCCTGTTTACCAACCATATATCCTGCAATGAAACTTTTCTCTTCATCCGAAAGCTGGATAAACTTTTTTGAAATCTTTGTAATGATCTCCAACTTTTCTTTCTTTTCTGATGATATCTTTGTTTTCATAAAATCACTCCTTTTGTATCTTGTGTTTACATTGTAGTATCTTAAAGATATATTGTCAACCGTTTTGTATCTTTAATCTACCTTTTCTTGACTTTTTCTAGTTCTATGTTATGATAGAAAGAAAAAGAAAGAGGTACTTTTATGACACAAGGTAATCGAGTAAAAATAATCCGACAGTCTCTTAATTTAACTTTAGAAAAATTTGGTGCCAAACTAGGCGTACAAAAGTCAGCTATTAATAAAATTGAAAAAGGTGACAACAAATTGACTGAGCAAATGTCAAAACTCATCTGCCGTGAATTCAATGTCAACTATGACTGGCTGATTCATGGCGAAGGCGAGATGTTTCTCGAAACTGATGACGACATCATTCAAGCTGTTGGAGATATCATGTCCGGTGAAAACGAATTCCACAAAAATCTGATAAAATCCTTTGCCCATATGAGCCTTGATGATTTAAAAGCCCTGGAACGTGTCATCGATCTTTGTTCCAGCCTGAAGCAGGAACCTGACCTGCACTGAATGTCATTTTTTCATTTTTTTGTTGTTCTCTCTCTTCCCTTATTCCCATCAGATAACCTGCCACAAAATAAATATCCTGTTCCTGCATGGATGGCAGTTGTTCCTCTATATCCTTTATTAATTTTTTCAACATAATCTATTCTCCATTTTATGCTTCCTCATATCTTCCATCCGCAATCAGGCTTTCTGCCTGTTTCTCAACCTCTCCCCTTCGTTTCATTTTATTCTAACTCCACCTTTCCTAAGCAGTTTGTGAGTCCGTTTTCTTTGTCATTCCTTTTGCAAATCGGATTCCCTGCATAAATACAAGAAAATCCTTTTTTTCTTTTGGTGTCAGCTCATCCAGAAATTTCATCAATTCTTCTGCTTCCTGTTTCTTTTCTGTTGCCAACATAATTTCCATTTCTTTTTCCATCTCTTTACCTCCTTTGTTGATTATAAGACTATTATATGTCGAGTAATGAACATTGTCAAGAACTTTTTTGTTGACGGTTCGACTTTTATTTGTTATAATTTGCTTGCAAGGAGGTGATATTTTGAAAGACAGGATAAGGAAAATAAGAAAAGAAGCAAATCTTACACAGGCGAAATTTGCTGAAAGACTTGGTTTAAAGAGAAATACAATTGCTACTTATGAAACTGGAAAAAGTGAACCTATGGATAATATAATTGTTTCAATTTGCCGAGAATTTGGTATAAATGAAGAGTGGCTACGATTTGGCACAGGACCAATGTTTGTGCAGCCAGACACTTTCAGCCTTGACGACTTTGTGAAGTCTAAAGGTGCCACGGATCTTGAATTGGAAATTATGAAAACATATTTTGAATTGGATCCAAAAATCAGAAAAACTGCAATGGACCATTTCAAACGCAGGCTGACTGCTGCGATATCCGCAACCCCGTCGTTGATTGTACCGGACACAGAATCAGAACTGGAAGCCAAGTGTCCTCCCGTTGACACCAGTCATGCTTCCGAAACAGACGCCGGGTGATACGTCATGCACCCAGCTTTTTCCTTTTTAAAATATATATTAAAAATTACACTATAAAAAAGGGAGTTGCTATATCATGGAAACATATGAAAGAATAAGGGAATTGCGCAAAAATCACTTGCACATGACCCAAACAGATTTTGGAGAACGGCTTGGCGTCAGTCGTTCTGTGATAAATAATATTGAACGAAATGTACTTGCCAGGCCTAACCAGAAATTATCATTAATGAAATTGATATGCAGTGAATTTCATGTCAATGAAGATTGGCTGTTAAATGGCACAGGACCAATGTTTGTGCAGCCAGACACTTTCAGCTTTGATGACTTTATGAAGTCCAACGGTGCCACGGATTTTGAATTGGAGATGCTGAAAACATATTTTAAATTGGATCCAAAAATCAGGAAAACTGCAATGGATCATTTCAAACGCAGCCTGGCTGCTGCGATATCCGCAAACCCGTCGTTGCTTGTACCAGACACAAAAGAAGAACTGGATGCTAAGTGTCCTCCTGTTGACACCAGTCATGCTTCCGGAACAGACGCCGGGTAATACGTCATGCACCCAGCCTTTGCCCTTTACTTGTAAATGATTAGTTGCGTTGTACCTGAAAACATCAGATTATAATATATGGTATTGCTTTTATGGTAATAAATTGCATAGACCCTGCTATCGTAATAATTTATGTATTTTTTTATCATAATGTGTGCCACCTTTCTTGCTGGCAAGGCTGGGTGCACGCTCTATTATAGTTTCTGTTTTTCATCCGGTAAATTTCCAACTGAATATTGCAACTGAGCAAATACATAAGCGGCAAAAAATTGATAGAATAGAAAAGAAAAAGAGGGAACAGAGATGAAAACTATAAAAGAATTTTTATTAAAAAATAAAACTGTAACACTGCTGGTTTCCACCGTCATCGTCTTTGTTATTGTTTCCGTGACGGTCATTGTCAGTCAAAATTTCTCCGGAAACAATCCGAAACAGACCTATGGAGAACAAGAGCAGAGTGCCAGTGATGC
>CALWLV010000239.1 GCA_944381595.1 uncultured Roseburia sp. | reverse complement strand
GTCTTATTCTAGCAAAAATCCATATGGTAACAAAACCTCAAATACATATTATCATATATTTGATTAATTATAAACTATGAATTTTATAAATCATTTGTAATAGATAGTAGGTCTTTATAATACTTGTTTTTTATAATATTATTCATCTTTTCTTTAGCCTCCTTTAAAGTACAAATGCCTTTAGATACAAAGATTTCATAAATTTGTTCATCATTATCACAATCAATATTGATATTTGACATATAATATACATCTTTTAATTCTATCAATACAGTACTCGATGTTAAAATAACAATCACAATACATTGATCTAATAAATGTATATATTCATATATAGATTGTGTTAGCTCTGGTATTTCAATTAAACAAAAGACAGACTTAGTCATATCATTTGAAATGTATTTTATCATTTGTAATTGTAAAATAATAATATTATCATATGATAAATCAAATTCATTTGCTTGTTCATCATTTATCATATAAAGGGGAATTAACAGTTTTAACAATGATTTCGGTGTTTGAGTGATAAATTGACTTGTAATGACTTGTGAATCTAATTCTAATGCAAATGATTCTAATAATATGTTGATTGATTGTATTGTATCAATATAATCACTTTGTGATAAAAGTACTTCTAAATATTTTGATATCAGTGATTTTGTTGATAATTTCAAATCATCTTGTAATGAATATTGATGATGCACATAATAGAATAAACAATCTTTTTTGCTTATTTCATGATCATTAATACTTATTAAAGCTTTACCTGTATTATTTTCTGAATATTCTGTTATTTTAGTATTATGAAAATATTCAAAAATAATCTTCTTTAATTCGTATTTACTTTGATGATTTAATCCTATGCAATACTTAATATGATTGATATGAAATGAAAATTGTCTGCTTCCCTTTTTAATAGTTATCTTTTTCATAATTTTATAAATGAATCAGCATTTATAATTCTTTCTTGATTAGACACTCCACCGACAATGATTTCTATTTTCGAGTATTGTTTCTCTGTTACCATTAGTAATCTAATCTGTCCTTTCTTAGGAACATTTTTTCTTAAGATTTCTACATGTTTCACAGTTGCTTCTCGATTAGGAAATATTTTACAGTATACCGAAAACTGCATCATCATATATCCATTTTTAATTAAATACTTTCTAAAATGAGTATATGTTCTAACTTCTTGTTTTGTTGTCATGGGTAAATCAAAAAATAATATCAATCTCATAAACTCATAAATCATAACAAGCAGGCAAAGGAAAAACAAAAGATTTTTCATTATTTTCTAACTCTTTTAAAATACTTTCAATATAAATATATATTGCATTAGGGATTGTTTGTTTTCTATTATCTATTTTCACTTTTTTATTTGTAAGTTGAATTAAAGCTTCACGATGTTCTTGCTTAAACAATATATCTTCTATCATATTATTCAATACATAATCATCAACAATCGGTCTGAAAACCTCAATAATATCATCACTTAAATTAAACATATTTTGTTTACCTTTATGAAAAATACCTAAATTAGGTAAATACCCCTTAGCAACAATGATTGAAGATATCAATGATCTAAAAATACTATATCCATAATTCAATCCTATATTGACAATATCATCATTAAAACGAACAAAATTATCACCAAACATTTCTCTAAAATACATTTTAGCAGATAAACCTTCTCTATTCGTTATATCTCCAGGCTCTACTTCACCTAAAAATTGATAAAGTTTAGTAATGACTTCAAAATCTTTATTATTCTTTTTCAAGATTTCTATCTGATTAAATATTTTTGCTTTAACAATCTTTTGATGAACATTTTTCTTATTTTCATCTGACCAATTGATTTGTTTATTAATATTACCACTTTGTGAAAAATGACCATTAATAGGTAATATATAACTTGTTGGCAAATGATCAATTCCACAAATAATTGTACATACATTTGCTTCCATCAGCTTATTAATTAATGGAACGCTTAAATTCGACCTATAATTATCTATTACTAATATTTGAATATCTGAGATAGGTATAAATAGATCATTATCTTTATATTCTACCTTTAAATTATCTAAATATAATCTCAAATATTCGCAATTTTCAATATATATGATTCTATGACTCATGGTACAAAAAAAGGCTCTATACAGAGCCGATTCCGGGATAAACCCTTGTTTTGTTAGGTCATATAAATTTTTGCTAGAATATAACCATATATATAATACACTATTCAAACTCTAATTTCAATACATTTTCTTTAATTTCATACATATTTCCTAATACATCAGTAGCAAATTTAGCTATTTTCATACATGTCCCAACTGTTGGCTTTAATCGTTTTTCACAATAACAAGCAATTGGTTTCACTTCAAATATTCCTGTGTTGTCATTATTAGTAGCTGTGAACTTCAATATTTCATAATGAATACCATCATGATACTGTGTTACACCACTTTTTTCAATAGCAGCATCATAAATATACTTAGATCCTTCTTTTTTAACAATACCTATTAATTCATCACGATGCATAGAACATACAAACTTCCAATCATCTTCAATACCTTTTCTCATCTTTTCTTTGTGATACCACATTTCATCAATAACATATTTGTTGATAGATGCTTTATAAAAAACATCTTTATATCTAACTGTTATAAATTTATATTTTCCTTGTGGTGAAA
>CALWLV010000238.1 GCA_944381595.1 uncultured Roseburia sp. | reverse complement strand
TCGGGTTCTATCTGGGAGGCTATCAGGCCCTGCCGGCGGGGTACATCATGTCTGATGCAGGCGGGATCGGCAGCCTGGGAAACAGCGAGCCGGAACCGTCTTCTCCAGAGCCCGCCGATCCGGAACCCAGCTCCGGCGGCGAAGAGCCTACCTATACGTTAGAATCTATCCAGCCCAACACCGGAACGCAGGCCATCCTGGAGCAAGCCCGGGCGCAGCAGGGGCAGACCAGAACCCTTCAAATCGTCCTGATTGCGGCCGCAGGCATCGCGGCCGCAGGCATCATCGCCTTTGCCATTGTGCGCAGCCGTAAGAAGGCCGGTTCCCAGGCCAGCACATCCCAGACAACGGACACTGGCGGGAATCCAGCCCCCGACTTTGGAAAGACGGAGTATGTGGGCGGGGAGGATTACGGGGAGACCCAGCCAGCCCAGGCCCAGTACCGGGTCGTTCCCCTCCCGGGGACACCGGGAAATCCGCGGGAAATTCCCCTCCAGGGGCTCACCTTCGGCCGGAACCCGGAGTGCGATGTAGTCTTTCCCCCAGACGCCCCCGGCGTCAGCGGAAAGCACTGTTCCCTGCGGTGGCGTGGCGGTTCCCTGTTTCTTACCGATCTGGGATCCTCCTTCGGCACCCTGCTGGAGGACGGGCGGAAACTATCCAATGAGAGTGCAGATCTCAAGCCCGGTGCGCGCTTCTACTTAGGATCCAACAAATTCGGCTTCCAGCTGGAAGAACTTTGAGCCGGAGTGGAAAGTGGCCGGCGCCGTAAGGAGGAGAGAACTATGAAAAAGAGACTGTTTGCATTTCCTTTGGCTGTGTGCATCCTGCTGTGCTGCATCCTGACCGCGCTCCCGGCCCAGGCGGCTGGGACGGGCGGCGGAAACGCGGTATCCAACGCCCGCAATGGGGTGGTTCGGATCCTGGCCGCGAAGCCCGACGGTTCGGCCAGCCTGGGCTCCGGCTTTGCCGTAGGTCGGGCGGGAGAATCCAGTGCGGTCTTTGTGACCAACAAGCATGTGGTGGAAAACAGCACTGCGGTCTACCTGCTGCTGGATGACCGGTGGAGCGAGACGGAGGACGGCAGCGCCTTGAACATGGAGTATGTTGTGCGCTGCGACGTGGTATATGAGCCGGAGACCTACCCCGACTACGCCGTCCTCCTGGCCGACCGCATTGTCACCGAGCGGGTGGCCCTTCCCCTTATGCCCGCCGCTCTGGCGGAGCCCGGCGAGACCATCTACGCCATCGGATTCCCCGCGGTCAGCGACCAGGTGACGGCGGGCTACTCCGCCAACGTGGACACAGTCACCGTCACCGCCGGCACCATCTCCCGCATGGCCCACATGGCGGAAACCGACACCGATGTGATCCAAATTGACGCCAACATCAATCACGGCAACTCCGGCGGGCCCCTCATTACTGAGGAGGGCTATGTCATCGGCCTGAATACATACGGATACGGGGACAACATCAATCTGGCCGTCCAGAGCGACTATGTGATCAGCCGTCTGAACGACCTGGTGGACATCGGCATCCTGTATGAGTTTGAGTATACCCTGATTACCGACCGCGCAGAGGGCTCCAGCATGGTGACCACAGTCCTGATCTGTGTGGGGCTCCTGGCCGCAGCGGCCGTAGTGGCCATGCTGATCCTCCGCCGGAACCGAAAGCCCGCATCTGCCGCCGGGCAGCAGAAGGACATGGGCGGCCGCAACAGCTCGGATCGGAAGGGAGATCGAGGATCCACATTCCCCAAAACAGGGCAGGTGGACGAGATCGGGGAGACCCAGCCAGCGGAGGGCCTGGAGGAGCTGCGCCTGGTGGGCGTGAACGGCCACTTTGCCGGGCGGCGCTTCGCCCTGACGGGGGCCCTCCGCCTGGGGCGGCTGCCCGACAAAAACGACCTGGTCTTCCCGGCGGACACAACCGGGGTGAGCGGCGTCCACTGCGTGGTGCGCCTCACCTCCGGCGGGGCCACCCTCACCGACCTGGGTTCCTCCTTCGGCACCTTCCTCAATGGGCAGAATAAACTCCCACCCCAGCAGTCAACCGCGCTGAAGCCCGGGGACACCTTTGCTCTGGGATCCCAGCGGCAGACCTTCCGTTTGGAGCGGAAGAACAGCTGACGGGAAACCGGTTCGACCAGAGCGCAAAATTCTGTGGTATCCTGAGATTGAAGAGAAACGGAAGCGGCGCAGGACGCGCCGCATGTATAAGAGAGGTGACAGGAAATGGAACGCTACTGTCCATATTGTATGCACCCTGTCCAGCCGGGGAAGCCCTGCCCCAGCTGCAAACGTGATCCGGAGACTTACCATCCTGAGAGCCGCCAGCTCCCCCCGGGCACCCTTCTTCAGGAGCGGTATGTCCTGGGTCGGGCCCTGGGGGCAGGAGGGTTCGGCATCACCTATCTGGGCTGGGACTTGAAACTGGAGCGCCGGGTGGCCGTGAAGGAGTATTTCCCCACTGCGTTTCTCAAGCGGGAGACCTCGGTGACGCTGGACGTGACCTGCTATACCGCCTCCGGCCAGGAGGCATACACGAAGGGCAGGGAGCAGTTCCTCCGGGAGGCCAGGACAATGGCCGCACTGGAAAAGATCCCACAGATGGTTCGGGTGCTGGACTTCTTCCCGGAGCACAACACCGCCTACATTGTTATGGAGTTCCTGGAGGGGCAGACCCTGAAAGAGATCACCCAGGCTCAGGGGCCCTGTTCCGCCCAGGTGCTGCTCCCTATGCTGGAGCCGGTGCTCCGGGCCATGGAGGCCATGCACCAGGCCAACATCATCCACCGGGACATCAGTCCGGACAATCTGATGCTTTTGAGCAACGGAACAATAAAACTCATGGACTTCGGCTGCGCCCGGGATATCCAGGGCGAGGTCACCATGACCGCCATGCTCAAGGAGGGGTTCGCCCCCTACGAGCAGTACAGCGGCCACGGACAGGGGCCGTGGAGCGACTTATATAGCCTGTGTGCCACCATCTACTACTGCCTCACCGGAAAGGTTCCTCCCAGCGCCATGAAGCGAGGGGAGCCGGATCCCCTGATCCCGCCCAGTCAGCTGGGGGCGGAGCTCACCGAACAGCAGGAGCGGGCCCTGTTAAAAGGGCTGGCGGTACGGGCGGCAGATCGGTGGCAGGGCATGGGGGAGCTCTATGGAGCCCTCTATGGCACCACCCTGGACGGGCAGCCCTGGACCCCTCCGGAGGACTGGGAGAAGTGGAGCCCGGCCAAGCCAGATCCTGAGCCAGAGCCCACCTCTGAACCGAAACCGGAGAAGAAACCCACCCTCTCCCAGGGAGCCAAGGGCGGCATCGCCGCAGCCTGCGCCGGCGTCGTCCTGGTAACCGCCCTGGCAGCCAGCGGCCTGCTGGGAGGCGGAACGGCTCCAGTCGTCCTGCCTGATAACGATACCCCCACTCAGTCCCAGACAGTGCTTGGCGGCGGGGAGGAAGATCCCCAGACGGAGGACTCCTCCCGTTTGGATCCCAACGCTCTGCTCCAGCCGAACGTTTCCCCGGATGGTACGGAGGTTCCGCAGGATGAAGAGCCCAACGGAGATGCGGGCCAATCCCAGAATGGAGAAGCGGGAGCCGGCCAAAAGCCGGTTCAGACCCAGCCATCCACTCCGCCTTCCTCCAATCCCCAGACCACCGCGCCTGATGGAGGACAGACCCAGCCCGGTACGCTGGAGCCTGAACCTGAGCCCGAACCGGAACCCACCGTCCCCACGAAGGCGGAGCTGGAGGCCCAGGTGGATGACTACCTGGACGCCAACCAGTTTACCGAGGCGGCGGCCGTCTATCGGCAGATGAACGCCCTGGGCTACGTCTCACGGGAGAAGCTGGGCAGCAGCTTGGTGGAGGTGGGGGACGATGCGGAGTATTATTGGTCAGAAACCGACTACGGCAACAACAGCTCTCCATACGTAAAGACCGCTTTCGACCTGTACACCGAGGCGGCCGGTCTGGGCTGCGCCCAGGCCTACGCCAAGCTGGCCTACTGCTATGACTACGGC
>CALWLV010000237.1 GCA_944381595.1 uncultured Roseburia sp. | reverse complement strand
TGAAGTCTAAAACTGTTTCGCCCTCGTTTGTATATGTCTTTATAAGATATTCAAGTAAATCAACGGGCTTTTGAGTGGGGTGAAATCTTCCTTTTCTCATATTTCCTATGCCATATTCAAGAATTGTTTTCGGATAATACAAATCGTTTTCTGTTTGCTTTGCAAAAGAATTACCGCCTGTGATTTCGCTTTCTTTTAACCCCATTTTCTTTCGGTATCTGCCTTTTGTCATTTGTGGAATATAAATGCCACTATTAAAAACAGACACGATTTCGTGAATTTTTAAGGGCTGTCTCTTTGCAAGTATTCCATTCCCTGCAAGTTTCTTATTCCATATCCAATCATACTTAAAATTCTTTATATTGCTCATTCTCAAAGCACTTGAAAACGGTTCGCTTCCGAAAAGACAAATAGCACCATTCGGTTTGATTATTCTATTCAACTGCTCCCACATCGGTTCAAATGGAATAACACTATCCCATTTACAAGCCGTTGTTCCATACGGTGGGTCAGTCAGCACCAAATCCACCGAGCCATCGGGAATATTTTTCATCAATTCAAGGCAGTCTCCGTTGTATAATTGTATCATAATATCACCTATTAAATGCAATCAGCCTGTTTCCAAGCATTATATATTTTCAATCCTTGAATGGCAAACCAATCAACAACAGTTTCCTCTTGCCCTATGTTTTTATGCTCCCAATTTTCAGCCAATCCGCTTTCATACATAAATGCGTGTACTATTTCGTGCCTTAATACTTTCTTTTGGTATTCTTCAAAACAATCGAGGTTGCATTTGCTGTCTTTTTCTGCGACTACTAACATCTTTGATGTTTTGTCGCAATATCCATCACATTCAAGCAAACATTCATCTTGCGCTGATGTTCTGCGTTCTATTGTATATTCTGTTCCAAGTACATTTATAGTCATATCACACCTCTATATAATGCCAATAACTGCTTTCAGAATAGATGTTACTATCCCAAGTATCAATTTGCATTTCGCCATTGTCTTGTGGTATTGGCTTGTCGCTCTTATCATCAAATACAAGGTTTTGCATTTCTTCAATCAAATCATCGCACATACCCTCAACAAACTTTACTCTGTTTGTTGCTAATAATTTTGAATACACAAAAACTCTATCTTCAAGAGGCGGTTTATATGCCTTTTCCACGCTATATTTTGTATTATCATTCAAACTGTTAATAATAGCGTCTATGTGGTCGCTATTTATCATATCAATATGCACATTGTATTTCTTCTCTACATCGGCACAAAATTCATTGACAAACTTTTCAATATCGTCCATTGCCATATCTTCCGCTTGTCGCTTTTCTGCTTTTAGTTTATATTGTATTCCGTCATATCCCTGTGCAGTACAGGTCATTGCGTATGCCGAACCATTACCGCCAATATCCAGCCCTGCTTCCACATACTGATAACGCACAGGCAATTCGTTAGGTTTAATAAGCCAAGGCGTTTCATCCGTCGCAAGTGTAGGAAAAACAAGTCCCTCTGCCTGTACTCTTTGCCCTAATATATCACGCTTATACCAAATAGAGCCAACCTCATATTTTGCCTCTATCTGCCTTCTGCGTTCTTCCGATAAAGTCAAATTGTCATATATTGTAAATAACTGATACTGATAACCGCCCGGATAGTTGCCAAGCCATTTATCAATATAGTTTTCATATATCGGGTGTTTGGGTTTACAAGGGTTTAAGTCCCATAACATAAGCGGTTCTTGTGCCGCCAACTGTCTACCCATAGCAACCTTTATAAAACTTTCTCTACTGTTTTCGCTATCGTAATGCTCGTTTATTTCCGTTGCTATCCATAGTCCGTATGAGTTACCAAGTATTTTTTTATAACTGTCAGCCTTGCCCCCGCCTGCAAAGATAACAACCTTTTCGCCTGTTTGTGTTTTTATGAATAACGCTTCGTTGTCTTTAAATTTTCCCCATTTACACCTACCACGGAATAAATGCTCTAATCCAAATCCGTTACACTCCCCGATGTTCAGTTTTGCGTTCGGTTGACTTGAACCACTTGCAAGATGTATTTTGTCTTTGCAAGTTTCAAGGTATGCGGCGGCAATAATACAATGGTCTATTGTCTTTCCGCTACGAATAGCACCCTCGGCAACATTCAAGGCGTTTTTTAATGCGTTTTTGATATATACTTTATGCTTTTCGGAAAATCTACCCCAAGGAATAGTTTGAGTTTTCTCAATCATTTTAACAACTCCGATAAAGGTGTCAAATCTTCAACATTTACAGTATTTTCAACCTCTGCTTTGTCCTTCCAGTTGCACCAGTTCTTTAATGCAAATATAATCATTGTTACATTGTAAACGCCAATACTTGCACCCCTTGAAAGCAAATCTGCTCTTATATCTTCAAACTCTTTTTTTATATCTGCCCAGTATTCGTCAAAACATCTGCGTATTGTGTGATATGAACACTCTTTCTTTTCTCTTACAAAACGATAAAAGCCAAAGAATGTTGGTGTGTCTTTTTCTCCGTTATCTTGCTTATCGTATATCAGGTTCATATACTCAAATACATAGTTCTTAAATTCTTCTTCGGTGAATACTTTTGGTTGTCCTCTCCCTGCCATCCATTCACCCCATTAAGCACAAAAGAGCCGACACAATCGGCTGTGTTTGGTTAGCATATTGTATCAACTCCTTGCAAAGTTAAATTATCGCAACGGCAGGGCTATGTTTCACCATGCCGCCACTTCTCGTCTTTCCGAGCCGCCAACTAAAGAAAGGAGGTGTAAAATGGAAAACATCCTTAAATATATTATAGCACATTTTTTGTAATCTGTCAATCTAACTCTTAACATACTTAGGGCATTTCTCTACGCAATATGTTTCCTTCTCAACCTTGCCTTTGCAGGCACGCCTGAAAGTTGATGCTTCCCAACCTGGAACAGGCACAAATCCGATACTCCAAGAACACCCTCTTATATATTCCCCATCTTTAATCTGAGGCACCGCATTTTCGCAATACCAACATATTGTATCAATTTTCTTCCCCGGCATTATTTATCACATCCTCTAAATCAAATGAATTGTTGTATATCTCCGTCGAAAAACTCCCCATTGTTTTTTTACACTCTTCTTTCCTTTCATCAGACTGCTTTCCCACAATCATACTGCTCCATATAATCGCCACGCATAATACTCCAACAAATATAATGCCTGCAATAATCATTTAATCACCGCCTTTCTCGGTTCGTTTGTCAACACTTTTTTTGAAAAAATATCTCTTGATTTTGCATTTTTCTCCGTATCTGTTCTTAACGCTGATATAACTGCTGTCTATGTCATATCCTAACATTTTTAAATCAGATATTCTCGATGCTAATCGCATAATCCCCAAATCAGCAAGAGCCTCAAGTTGTGTTATGCTCCCAAAATCTGATATGTATTTTAATATCCTTTCGTTCTGCGTAAGCTTTCTTTCAACTTTACCCATCTTTACACCTCTTTTATTTTTATACCATATTTGTATAACATCAATTTACGTTTTATAATGTATTCAGGAGTTTTAAATCCTTTCGTGTCTTCGACTATTGTTTCACCGCCTCGCTTATATACAAAATCTGCATAATAACTGCATTCTTTTTCAACACACTTTTTACCGCTTGGTAATTTCTGGCCTTTCTTCCCATACCGTTCGGCAATCTCATACTGGGTCGGTATCAACAAAAACTTGACTTGCATTTGTAAGCCCGAAATCACCCCGGCTTTTTCAAACATTGATAATTCCTGATAACGTTTTGCTTCTTTTTGGCTGTCAAACTTTATTCCATTTACAATTACTTTCTTATTGTTGTATTTGTGATAATTTGCCATTACATCACCTCGTCTAACATCTTAACATCATTTCTCGGCAATTCAGGAACACTCTTTATCTGCGAAACTAACATCTTCATACTTTCGGGCATTCGCATTGCATATTCCTCACGCTCTCTAATGATTTTTATTTGCTTTAAAAACTGCCCCTTGTTCACCGTGTTTAAAATATCGCTGTCGATTACCGCCATTTCTCTTATAGTCGCAGGGCTTCCGCAATATCTTTGAAGAACAGGCGGTAGCTTTTCAAATTCTTCTCGTGAGCCATAAATGCCATTTTTAAGTGCTTCTTTCAGCCTTAACCATAACTGCTCGTCCGTTTCTTCTCCTGTGGCTGTTGCACAAAGCTCTTTAATTTTGTTTTTAACTGTCGCAATGTCCGGTGGATAACCTGAATATGTAGCTATCAGCTCCTTTAACGCATATTTGGTAATTTCAAAATTTTCCTCCTCAAACATTTCTGTCCAAAGATTAGCGATGCTTTCAAGCTCTGCTTTTTGAAATTTGCTATAAAAAGCTGGGTATGAAGCTTTTAATAAGGACAACATCTGTAATGTTTCAATTCGTGTCATTTAAAGCCCTCCTTTTCATATTCTTCTTGCAACATATCGAGGAATGGGTTTCCTGTCTGCTCCCTTTGTGAATTGCTGGTTACCGGCTTATCATTTTTTAACGGATAAAAGCTTAACCAGCTATTCATAACAGATTGATTTACAATTTCGATTTTCTCGGCATCATCTTTTGTGAGCTTGCTTAACTTTGTGCAATTAAGTAAAAGTGCATTGTCTGACAGCGGCTTTTTTAACAGCTTTCTCATTTTGATAAATTCAATTAACGCCTGCTTTAATTCTTTATTGTCGGTATAATCGTCTATGATGTCGTTATATCCTGCCTTCTTTCTTTCTTTAATATTACTGTTATTATTAAGATTATTGTTAATATTAAGATTGTTATTATTAGTGTCTAAATTTTCGTTGTCTGAATTTTCCGTGTCGGAAATTTTCGTACACGGTAAAATAGTGGGATTTATCGTGTAAACATTATGTGAGAAACGTCCTTTTTCTTTGGCTTGCTCAACTGTAATATATCCGTTATCAATAAGTTGCTTAAGATACTTGCTCAATGTATCATTTGAAATTTTAAGATCATAGCATATTTTTTCACGTGTAGGAAAGCAACTATCTCCTGCTCCTGAAAAGCTGTTGAAATAAGCATAAACTGCTTTAGCCGATATATCTAAATTTCGGTCTTGCATAGCTAATTTAGCAATCGTACCATAGCCTTTGCTATTTAGTTGAATACCTTTTATAACATCTTGATTTTTCATATACTCCTCCAATAAAAAACACCCTGAACGTGAGCAAGTTGCAGTTGCTTCACGCAAAGAGTGCAGGTCATAGTGTTAAGTTGTTGTCATAGCTAACTGCAACTTAACTATGACCTTAATTTATTATAACATATAATTTCTTAATTGTCAATGTCTTTTTTTAAAACGGCACGTCATCTTCACTCAATACTTCTTCAAAGCCATCAATGTCAACGCTTGTATTATTAGCCTTGCTGTCCTGTTTTGCCTCACCGGTAAACGAAACATTGTCAACATAGACCTCGGTTAAATAATGCTTTGAGCCGTTTTTATCCTCAAAATTTCTTGTTCTTAATTTTCCCTCCAAGGCAATCATTCTTCCCTTGCCGAAAAATTTGCTTATAAATTCGGCTGTTTTTTGCCACGCTACACACACAATGAAGTCTGTTTGCTTTTCTTCTCCCTGTTTCGCATAACTTCTTTCTACTGCAACAGAAAACTGTATAACGCTTGTCCCGTTTGGCGTTTGCTTTAGCTCAATTTCTGTTGCAATCCTGCCCATTAAAACTACTCTGTTAATCATTTTCAAGCTCCTTTACAAATAACTTTTCCCAAAAATCTCTCTGAATTGTTCAACTGTCCAATTATTTTCCCTCATAGCCTTTTTTTGCCCATATTCGTGCAAATATTGAGCGACTTCTTCGTTCTGATGTGCTGAATATTCGCCTGTTCTATGACATCTTTCACCGCATAGATAAACTACAAGCCCATACTTTTCGGAAATTGGTCGGTTTGCTCCGCCAAAAATATGGTGACGTTCCAACCTATCTCCTTGACCGTTTCTTTTGCATAAAAAGCATTGTTTATATTCCGCCACTACATCACCCCCATTCCTCTTGCAATCTTAACAATTCATCAGGTGGTAATGTTTCAATCCCTAACTCCTTGCAATCTTGTACTATTCTGTCAATTAATACTGACATTTGCTTACTGTCATATGTTGACGAACCATAATAGACTATAACATTCGTGCAACCATCAATCTTTGACGGCATTATATCCGAAGTCCAGCCGATCCCTTTCTTCTCCCATATTTCCCTAAACTTATCCAATGCTTTGTCCTGTATGCAGATTATATCGCTGTTGCCTCCGATATCCTTGATATAGTCTTGATAAATTTCTATCTTGCTTTTGTGCATTTCGCTTGCAATCTTATCCATAAGCACCCAAGCGTAAGCGTTTGCATCAAGGCTTCTTTTTTTCTTCTTATCCTTGATAGTCAAGATATATTCCTTGTCATCGTCAAGGCTGTCAATATAGCTTGCAATTTCAGCTATTACACGGATATAGTCTTTTTTTCTGAATGTAATCTCTCTCATAGCTTGCTTCTCAACATTTCAATGCACTTGTTAGCCTGTGCCGGTGTCATTTCTTCAATAGCATTAACCCTGAAATACTTGCACATCTTAATTAAATCGCTGTTTGTTTTTTCGATTAACTGTCGGATTTCTGTCAACATTTCCTCACTTGCACTTTCTCTTGTGGTAAAATCTTCGTGAAGGGAATTATTAAATTCAAATACAACGCCCTTTTTACCATTGATTACAAGCTCATTTATTGTGCGCTTATCGTCATATCCAATCTTGGAAACTCTGAAACGTTCGTTGCAAACCTTTTTACCATTTCTCTCTTCAATTTTAACTTTGTCTGCAGAAACCCATATAAAAGGTGCTGTATAAAGTTCTCTGCCAATTCCCCAATTAAAACACGCTCTTTTAAAACTATCGCTTGCAAGCCCTTTTTCCTTTTCGGTAAAGCTTTCGGTTCCTGTGTCTTCTTTGCTTATCCATTGTTTCTTTTCATCATCCCAGATGGAAACAATGCAATTTGCATTTTCCCTTGCGTGGCTTCTCTGCCAATTCATTGCGCCGACTGTTTCATCAAGAATGTTCATGTCGCAACGCGCGTCTTTATACAGCAATAAAGAAACTCCCTTTTCACTCACTGTTGCCAAGCGAACATCGATTTCATTCGCTTTCAGAAGTCTAAATTTCAACTTCATCAAAACCATCTCCCATCATAAATTTCATTTAGCATATCTCTTTCTTTTTCGGTAAAATTGCTTTCTAACAAATTTTGAAACAAATCAACACATCTGCTTCGGCATTCAGCACAATATTCTTCTCCGTCACTATAGCCACCGCAGATTGAGCAAGGCTGAATTTCGTCATAATCCCCCTCGCACAAAGGACAACCGCAAAGCTCTTCATAACTTTTGATTCCCCAATATTCCCCCCTGCTCTCAAGCCATCTCTTTTCTTCTCCTGCTTCAAAAAGGTGACCGCAATTATTACACTTAAACATTAAATAACACTCCTATCAAAAAAATGAATTCCACAAATTCTCTTATCGTCCTTTGTTGTTTTGACATATAAGCTCTCATAGTCTTTGCCGTATTTCTCGTAAATATAGTAGTACGCCTGACTTTCTTCGATGGACTTCTTTACCTTTTCAAATTCTTCCCTTGTTTCCACATAGAAACCATCAAGAAGAACGTTTAATCTTACTCCAAATTCGTCATAGATGTTCTGCTCAATGCTTCTCCTTGCTTCATTCAACTTAGCCATTGCAGCAATCATTCCAATCATTTTACACTTCTCCTTTTGTACTCTTTAAACCGTTTTCAATCTTTGGTGCGTTCTTCGTAGCTTATCACCGTTGCACCTATTTCCAGCCCTTCCCACGCATTTCAATACGTATTGTCTGACGTGGCACAGGTCTTTTTGTTGTTTTCTTCTTTGGCTTTTCGGCGCAAATTCCCA
>CALWLV010000236.1 GCA_944381595.1 uncultured Roseburia sp. | reverse complement strand
GTACTGATTCTATATATCATGGTTGCCTTTGTTGTGGGAAATGCCTTAAAATGTCTTTGTGATACAATAGTTCTTACTAATTACTATGTAGAGGTATTGATATTTCAGCATTTTTTAGCTATATTATTAGTAAGGAATAGGAGGTGAAGGATATGATTATCCGACCACAATATATGAACACGCTGAAAACCTACCGTGATGTTCCGCTTGTTAAAATACTGGCGGGAATCCGGCGCTGTGGCAAATCTACGATTTTGGAAATGTTGCGGGACGATTTGCTGAACAGTGGGATTACCGCAGACCACATTATCAGTATGCGCTATACGTCGGAGAATTTTGACGACGGAATGACCCATAAGGATATGTATCAGGTCATTAAAGAGCAGATGGTCAACGATGGGCGCTACTATCTTCTGCTGGACGAAGTGCAGGAAATCGACGGTTGGGAAAAAGCTGTGAATAGTCTGCTGGAAAACGATAATACCGATATTTATGTGACCGGATCCAATTCCAAGCTGATGTCAAGCGAGATTTCAACCTATTTGACGGGACGGTATATTTCCATTCCGGTTTATACCCTATCTTTTGCTGAATATTTGGAATTCAAAAAATCGGATTCCCGTTCTCCAAAGGAACTTTTAAACGATTATTTACGGTTTGGCGGTTTCCCGATTGTGGCACTTGGTAGCTTCGACGAACGATCTGCCTATCAGATTGTGGAGGGAATCTATAACTCTGTTATTACAAACGATATTACCAAGCGGCACAATATCATGAACTTCGATTTATTCAACCGTGTCGTAAAGTATATCGTGGAAAATGTCGGAAAGACCTTTTCAGCCAATGCCATTGCGAAGTTTCTTAAAAGTGAGGGACGTTCCCTGTCGGTCGAAGCAGTTTATAACTATCTGAACTGGCTGGAAAAGGCGTTTGTTATATATCGCTGCCAACGATATGACTTACAGGGAAAATCCGTACTGAAAACGCAGGAAAAATTCTATTTGGCAGATGCTTCCCTGAAATACTGTATCATGGGATTTAATCCGAAGTCGATTGCTGCTATGCTGGAAAACATCGTGTATTTTGAATTGCGGCGGCGAGGTTATGAGGTCTATATCGGGAAGAACGAAACGAAAGAGATTGATTTTGTAGCAGTGCAGCGTGATGAGCGTATTTACGTTCAGATGTGCCGCAGGTTGCCGGAGGAATCTGATCGGGAGGTTGTCAATCTTCTTGAAATCAAAGACCATTACCCGAAATATGTGGTAACACTGGATGAACTGGCTGCAGGAAATGTCAATGGTGTAAAAATCGTGTATTTGGCAGATTTTTTGTTAGGTAGAGAATAGTGGCAGTATCCTCAAATTTGCGGCCTATACAACCATGTGGGAATAGATCGATGGAGGTATCAAGACCAGGTGATAAAACAGATTAAATATTTTCAGGCAGTCGTCCGCTGTAAAAGTTTCACAGAAGCCGCAGAGGAATGTTTTATCTCACAATCTGCAATTTCGCAGCAGATTCAGGCGTTGGAGCATGAATTAGGAGTAAAGCTCTTAAATCGTGAAAACAGGAAATTTTCTTTGACACCAGCGGGCGAGCATTTCTATCGGAAAAGTCTTATATTGATTGCCGACTTTGAGAGGATGTGCCATGAAACTGTCCGTATTGCAAATAAGGATCGCACAGAACTTCGCATTGGCTACCTGAAATGTTATAGCGGACAGGAGTTTCGTATGGCTGTTGCAGAATTCTCGGAAAAGTACCCGGATGTTTCTGTACAGATCATAAACGGAAACCATGAAGATTTGTATACTGCTCTGCGAGAGGGAGGCGTTGATTTGATACTCAGTGACCAAAGGAGGGCTTTTTCGGACGAATATATCAATCACATTCTGACTACAAGCGAGTGCTACATTGAGATAGCCGCACGAAATCCAATTGCAACTCTGGAATGTGTGGAAACAGAAGATTTAAAGAACATTCCCTGCATATTAGTAGCTTCTCCGGAACAGCAAGAAACGGAACGAATGTATTATCGTGAGGTTGTCGGGATACAGGGCGATTTTCAGTTCGCAGAGAATTTAGAGGATGCGCGGCTTCTTGTAGTTGGTGGGAATGGTTTTATGCCCATTGAAGGAGGTGTACATGAAGCTGAATCAGCAGTGGCACTTGGCCGGGTACGCCTGACACGCAGAGGAAATCCAATCCGACGGACATATTGTGCATTCTGGAAAGCCGATAATTCCGGCTATTATATTGAAGATTTTGCCGA
Source organism: uncultured Roseburia sp. (assembly GCA_944381595.1). Taxonomy (GTDB): domain Bacteria; phylum Bacillota; class Clostridia; order Lachnospirales; family Lachnospiraceae; genus CAG-303. The sequence continues at coordinate 2,795 of CALWLV010000236.1, read as the reverse complement.
TATATTAAGGTCAAAATTTATATAAGTTTTTCTTATGATTCAACCCGCGAATTCAAATTGCTCTTTCTGATAGAAATCTCTAAAATAAAAGCGTAAACAAACAAGCAGAGGACGAAGTCAGGAGGATATTCAAATGAAAGATGTAATGATTTTGACAGGTGCCGGTCAGATTGGCATGGCGATTGCACGGAGAATGGGTTACGGAATGAGGATTGTGATTGGGGATAAAAAGTTGGAAAACGCAAAAACAATTTCTAAAACGATGAATGAGGCCGGTTTTGATACGGTGCCGGTAGAAATGGATTTGTCTTCCCGCGAATCCATTATGAAACTGATAGAAAAGGCTCAAAGTTTTGGTGAAGTCTCCATGTTGGTCAATGCGGCGGGCGTTTCCCCAAGCCAGGCTCCAATCGAAGCAATTTTGAAGGTAGACCTGTATGGAACCGCTGTTTTGCTGGAAGAAGTGAGAAAGGTTATCAAAAAAGGTGGAGTGGGCGTTACCATTTCCAGCCAGTCCGGCTGGCGTATGCCCGCCCTGACCGCCGAGGAAGATAAACTTCTTGCAACTACGCCGACAGAAGAATTGCTGGCTCTTCCTCTGTTGCAGCCGGAAAATATCCGGGATACACTGCATGCTTACCAGATGGCGAAACGTTGCAATGAAAAGCGCGTGATGGCGGAAGCCGTTAAATGGGGACAGCGGGGTGCGCGTCTCAACAGCATTGCTCCGGGAATTGTCGTGACTCCTCTGGCTCTTGACGAGTTCAATGGACCGCGTGGTGATTTCTATAAGAATATGTTTGCGAATTGTCCTGCCGGACGTCCGGGAACTGCGGATGAAATTGCTAATGTTGCGGAACTTCTGATGAGCGATAAAGGCGCGTTTATCACAGGCTCCACGTTCCTGATTGACGGCGGCGCCACCGCCAGCTATTTCTATGGGCCTCTCGCACCTGAAAAATAAGCCAATCGTTTCCTTCAGGTAACTACGGCACAGAATCGAACTCAGAAAAAAATCCCACTACCTGTTTTACAGATAGTGGGAATAGCGGTCAGTTACTGACGGGCAGGACAGCCAGTGCAATACTGGTAGTCAGGAATTTTGACCGTTTCAGCAGGCTTGTCGACAACCTTGTGGGAACTTACAACCTTGTATGTATAGTTCTCGCAGTTGTCCCAGAAGTCAGTAACGCAGTGACGCCCAGCGTCATCGACATTGTCGAACTGCTGACCGCAATTGTTGCAGACGTACTTCTTGACTTCCTCGTAGTGGAAGACTTCGTCGGTCGTCTGCGTGGTGTAATGCTGCACCCAATTGTGTTGGTGAACTGGCTGTGCTGGTTCGGTAGGCTCAGACGGCTGAGTCGTAGGTTCAGCAGGCTTGCTGGTACTGCCGGAATTGCTTGAAGAGCTGGAACTGGAAGAATCAGAATTGCCAGGATTGCTGGTTGAGCCAGAGCTGCTTGTAGAGTTACCAGAGTTGCTTGAACTGGTCGACTTTGAGCTGTTGTTTGAGCTTGAGCTTGATTGGCTCGTGCTTTCCGATTGTGCAGGCTGTGAAGTTGTCTGTGAGGCAGTGTCAGCGGTCTGTGTCTCTGTTGTTTCAGCCGCTGCGTCAGTAGCAGCAGCATCTGTTTCTTCCGCTTCTGTTGTGGCTTCCTCTTTCTCAGTTTCGTCTTCGGTATTTTCCTCCTCTTTGTCGACGAGTTCCTTTTCTCCGTCTTTTTTAGCAGAATCATCAACCGATGCAACAACATTGTTGTCATTGTCATTTCCGCCGCTCAGAGCAGATACACCAACTACAGCACCAACGACCAGAACGCAAACCAGAACAGCAGGGATGATGGACTGCTTCTTGTGGTCTTTCAGAAATGCAATGACCTTATCTTTTGTTTCTCTCAACTTGTCCATGACAAATTTCCCCTTTCATATGTATATAAATATCTCTCATGACACAATTATATATCCTTCTGTAGACAAAAATCAATACCGTTATGTAAAAAAATGAGGGTGTTGAAAACTTGACGGGGAAAGGAAGCACCTATTCCATAGGAGCCGAAATTAGAGAGATCTTAAGCGAATATGACGCCAGTTGAATAAAAAGAAGGCTCGATACAGCGATGTATCGAGCTTTTCTCTACTGAAAAAGCTTTTCGTAAGTAAACCGTTCCATAGATTTTTGCAAAAGGATCCAAGCGAGTATTGCACAAACCACGCCGAGACCGAGCAGGATCCAAACGCTCATTAAAAGAACTCCTGTAAACTGTCCTGCTATGAGCAGAATAAGAGGAATAATCAAGAAAACGGCCGATTGTTGGGACTCTTCTACACTCTGTGCCCTGGCAGAACCGCGGACGATCAGGGTAACGGCAATGAGAGAGATTGCGGGAGAAAGCAGCAGCATAACGACAAGCCAGCTTACACTGGGAATCAGTAACCTGCCCATCAGGAAAAACAATTCTGTTTCGATGACCAGGAACATAGCCGTAAATGAGATCAGCGAGACAAGCATACTTAAAAGGAAAGAAGCCCATACTTTTGCCTGAAAAATCTGTTTGAGAGTAAGCGGGCAATAGAGCAATGTTTCAAGCGTATGGCGTTCTTTTTCGCCTACAAATGCACTGGCTGCCATGATAGAAGTAGTCATTATGGGTATCACCAGAAAAAAGACCGGAAGGATATAATTTAAAATCATGCTGGAAAGCGTAAGTTCCAGGCTTTCCAGCCGGGCGGCTTCAGGAAGCAGCGACAGCAGCTTCGCAACATCCGGATCATCCGGCACAAAATGAATGGAA
>CALWLV010000235.1 GCA_944381595.1 uncultured Roseburia sp. | reverse complement strand
GAAGACATTGACCCAACTCGGACACACCTAAATTATAATTTAGCACCCAACAGAGGAATGACGCAGGGCGAGTACGTCCGTCAGCGGTGCGAGGAAGTCTATTGTCTGAACCGCAAGGACGTGAATGTGATGTGTTCGTGGGTTGTGACAATGCCGAAAGACCTTGACCCTGCCAAAACAAGGGAGTTTATGCAACAGACCTATAACTTCCTTGCAGACCGCTACGGAGAGAAAAATGTGGTGTCTGCCTACGTCCATATGGACGAGGTTACACCACATATGCACTTTGCTTTCGTTCCGGTAACTTATGACCAAAAGAAAGACCGGTACAAGGTGTCAGCCTGTGAGGTAATCAACCGAACCGAGTTAAAGGTCTTTCATAGGGATTTAGAGGCTCATTTGGAGCGTGAATTGGGTTGCAGGGTCAATATTCTCAATGAAGCCACCAAAGAGGGCAACAAATCCATTGACGAATTGAAAAGGGGTACTGCGGTCAAAGAACTTGCCCGTATTGAGGAACGGCTTGAGGAATTGGACGTTGTGGGCTCTCAGATGACCGAGAACGGCACAAAACCGATTAGACTTGAAGAACGTACGGTTAAAGATAAAAAAGGCTTATTGGGGCATTCTGAACGCTCTGGAGTGTTTATCGAGGGAGCGGATGCGGAGCAGGTCAAAGCTATCATAGACCGAGCAGACATACATCATTCACTCGACAGAAAGTTACAGACCGCCCAAAAGCAGGCTGATGAGATACGCAGTTCTGCCACTGCCGAACATAACCAAACAGTAGCACAGGCGGAGAACGTCCTTGCTAACCAACGTCAGTTGATCGAGCAGGGACGTGCGGAGCGTGACCGATTAAAAGCCGAGGGGGAACGCAGATACAAGGAACTGATAGACAAGTATAATTCCCTTGTTGGGAAATACAATGAACTCCTAGACCGCAAAAAGACCCTCTCGCAAGAGGTTTCTGACATATCGGGGAAACGTGCAGCACTCGAACCACTCCGCAAGGAAGTGGACGAGCTGCAGCGTGTCTATGATATTCTGACTAAAGAGGTTCAGAATGAGTATAATCAAGCCAAATTCAAAGATTGGAGTACCATGCCATTCGGCACAAGGTATGATGAGTACCGCAAACGTGGGGAACTAATTGCACTCTACAAGGACGGAACGCAAAGGCTTGTAGGCTCGAATGAGCATGGCGGTTTTGATGATAAAACCCTAGCAGACCAAAGAGCAGGACTTTGCAGGGTTGGTATATTCAGACGTGAGAGAACGTGCGAAGTTCCCGAAAGTCTGCTAAAAGAACTCTTGCAGGCTCGTGACAGAGAGAAACCAATCAGTCAGAACCTGCAGAACTACATCAAGCAGGAAACACAAGTGCAGGAACACATTAAAAAGCCTACAAGGACGAGATAAAAAAAAGACCAGGTGTTAGTCCTGGTCTTTTTGTTTTAATATGCCCATTTTTTTTAAGCGTTCGGCAACAACTTGTTTGGTGAATTGTCGGATTTCATACCCGTTTTGTTGTGGTATAATTTCAATTCCCAAAACTTGTTGAATGGCGAACATTTGCCAATCTTCAAGGTCTATTGAATTACCGCCATTCTCATCCCACCAAGTTAATTCAAATCCTTCTATCATTTTTCTACCTCCTGTAAATTACATGAAGTGTCGGCTATTTCGAGTTGTCCTTTAATTTGTTCGTTTGGAAGTGGAGTTCTTTTTGTCCTATTCATGCTGATTTCATTTATAGGCTCTTCGCTTTCGTAGTATGACAAAAGTATCTGACGTTTAGTGTCATTGCCTTTCATCAAGATGTTAGGGTTTACAAGCCATGCACCATTTTGAATTTTTTTGATAAAGTTGTTTTCTTGAAGTTTTGTCATAATTTTCGCTATGGTTGGTCTGCTTACCCCTACTTGTTTTGCTATGTGGTCATAAGTGCCTAAAAATGTATTTGTGGCTTGGTTCGTGTTCTCGACAATAAAAATAAAAACATCTAACTGTTTACTATCGATTATTCCAAGAACTGTAAGGAAATCCATTAAATAACATTTCCAAAAATTCTTTGTTCCGTAGACACGTTTTGTTATTTGGTCTACAAATATCTGTTCTCCTGTTTCCACATCAACCAACTCTCTCTTTTTTGAACCTACAAGAGTTTGTGTGTCTGCTATGTATTCCATGTTTTTGTCTGCCATAATGCTCTCCTTTGGTTAATTTTGATTTTACATTTCAGTTCACTTTGTTAAGTGTTTGGTTAATTATAGCTTAACTGTTTTTAAAAGTCAATAATAACTAAATAGTAAAATATAAATTAACCAAACAGTAAGCAAGTATTAACTGAAAGGTAAAGAATAGTTAACCGACAAAAACTCTCAAAACCCTTGATTTTACTGGGTTTATAGCACTTTTTCTAAAACGAAGCTCTCTTCTGTATTGCAATACGTTCCACTCTGCGACAGTAAACCCTGCTCCGCTACCACTCCCTTTGGTCGTTCCTTATGCTCGCACCCCTACGGGGCAGGGGGTTGACTGTCTTGTTTTGGGTGTATTCTCGGCTATGCCGAAAAAGGGAACTGTATCAGCTAAAGCGGATACACCCCTTTTTCGTCTGCCGATTATACCACCCAAAACCGCTCCACTCACATAGTGGCAGACGTTAGGTTTATGCGGTGGCTCTGCCCCCACACCCCCGACCTCCCCTAGGAACTGTATTGGGTGCGTTGGCTGACCCTTTAGACCCTTGTAAATTTGCAGGGGTGTAAAAGGTCAAAATAAGGCGGAACGGAGTCAAGGGCGGACGTAGTCCGTTCATCTCGACCCTTGACGGAGAGGGAGCCGACACGCTGACCTGCAAGGGGTGGCTTGCCCCACCCCTCGCTCCCTTTAGGGCGGGGGGATAATGGGTCAAGGGACAAGTCCCTTGGGCACTGTCGGGGGCAATCCCGACTGGGTGAGCATTGGGAACGGAGTGACCTTTGCGAGGGCAAAGCCCTAGCCCCCTGCAAGGGCAAGTTAGCAAATTGCAGTTTTGCTGTAACTTGCTACAGCAAATACTTTCTGTTATCCTGTATGAGGGAACGGAACTTTTGCGAGGAAGATTCCGAGCCAGTTTTTGGGCGAGGATCCTGACGAGGAAAAGCGGAGTGACCGAAGGAAGTATTACAAAAAATATTGGCTTTGGTAAAGGAGTGTGTTCGAGATGGCACATTGTAAAAAATTCAGCAAGGCAGGTTGTGGGCATATGTTCAAACATTATGAGCGAGCCAAAGACGAGCAGGGCGAATATGTCAAATTCGGCAACGAAGACATTGACCCAACTCGGACACACCTAAATTATAATTTAGCACCCAACAGAGGAATGACGCAGGGCGAGTACGTCCGTCAGCGGTGCGAGGAAGTCTATTGTCTGAACCGCAAGGACGTGAATG
>CALWLV010000234.1 GCA_944381595.1 uncultured Roseburia sp. | reverse complement strand
AGTGTCAGCCTGTGAGGTAATCAACCGAACCGAGTTAAAGGTCTTTCATAGGGATTTAGAGGCTTATTTGGAGCGTGAATTGGGTTGCAGGGTCAATATTCTCAATGAAGCCACCAAAGAGGGTAATAAGTCCATTGATGAACTGAAAAGGGGTACTGCGGTCAAGGAACTTGCCCGTATTGAGGAACGGCTTGAGGAATTGGACGTTGTAGGCTCTCAGATGACCGAGAACGGCACAAAACCGATTAGGCTTGAAGAACGTACGGTTAAGGATAAAAAAGGCTTATTGGGGCATTCTGAACGCTCTGGAGTGTTTATCGAGGGAGCGGATGCGGAGCAGGTCAAGGCTATCATAGACCGAGCAGACATACATCATTCACTCGACAGAAAGTTACAGACCGCCCAAAAGCAGGCTGATGAGATACGCAGTTCTGCCACTGCCGAACATAACCAAACAGTAGCACAAGCGGAGAACGTCCTTGCTAACCAACGTCAGTTGATCGAGCAGGGACGTGCGGAGCGTGACCGATTAAAAGCCGAGGGAGAACGCAAATACAAAGAACTGATAGACAAGTATAATTCCCTTGTTGGGAAATACAATGAACTCCTAGACCGCAAAAAGATCCTCTCACAAGAGGTTTCTGACATATCGGGGAAACGTGCAGCACTCGAACCACTCCGCAAGGAAGTGGACGAGCTGCAACGTGTCTATGATATTCTGACTAAAGAGGTTCAGAATGAGTATAATCAAGCCAAATTCAAAGATTGGAGTACCATGCCATTCGGCACAAGGTATGATGAGTACCGCAAACGTGGGGAACTGATTGCACTCTACAAGGACGGAACACAAAGGCTTGTAGGCTCTAATGAGCATGGCGGTTTTGATGATAAAACCCTAGCAGACCAAAGAGCAGGGCTTTGCAGGGTTGGTATATTCAGACGTGAAAGGACGTGCGAAGTTCCCGAAAGTCTGCTAAAAGAACTCTTGCAGGCTCGTGACAGAGAAAAACCAATCAGTCAGAACCTGCAGAACTACATCAAGCAGGAAACACAAGTGCAGGAACACATCAAGCGACCTACAAGGACGAGATAAATACAAAAGACCAGGTGTTAGTCCTGGTCTTTTTGTTTTAATATGCCCATTTTTTTTAAACGTTCGGCAACAACTTGTTTGGTAAATTGTCGGATTTCATACCCGTCTTGCTGTGGTATGATTTCAATTCCTAAAATTTGTTGAATGGCGAACATCTGCCAATCTTCAAGGTCTATTGAATTACCGCCATTCTCATCCCACCAAGTCAATTCAAATCCCTCTATCATTTTTCTACCTCCTGTAAATTACATGAAGTGTCGGCTATTTTAAGTTGTCCTTTGATTTGTTGGTTTGGAAGTGGAGTTCTTTTTGTCCTATTCATGCTGATTTCATTTATAGGCTCTTCGCTTTCGTAGTATGACAAAAGTATCTGCCTTTTAGTGTCATTACCTTTCATCAAGATATTAGGGTTTACAAGCCAAACACCGTTTTGAACCTTTTTGATAAAATTATTAGTCTGAAGCTTTTTCATAATTCGTGCTATGGTCTGCCTGCATACTCCTACTTCTTTGGAAATATGGTCGTATGTGCCTATGAATGTATTATTCCCTTGATTTGTGTTTTCGACAATGAATATAAAAACATCAAGCTGTTTACTGTCAATAATTCCGAGAACTGTAAGAAAGTCCATAAGATAACACTTCCAAAAATTCTTAGACCCATATACTCGCTTAGTTATTTGGTCTACAAAAATCTGCTCTCCAGTCTGTACATCAAGTAACTCTCTTTTTCTGCTACCTACTAGGGTTTGTGTGTCCTGTATGTACTCTAAGTGTTTGTCTGCCATGCTTAACTCTCCTTAAGTATTTAGTCTACTGTGAATTAACAAAACAGTTTGCTATCTGAAAAATAATGTTAATTCACAGTAGATTTTATAGTATGATTAAAATATTGTCAATAGTATGTTTTAAATTAACAAAACAGTTTACAACATCATACTAAAATGTGAAATAAAGTAGACTGCCAAAAAACCCCGAAACCCTTGATTTTACTGGGTTTTTTGGACTTTTCTTTTAACGAAGCTCTCTTCTTTATATCAAAGTCTAGGTAGTGGCAATTTCTACGCTCTCCGAGGGCAGGGGCTGTCTGCCCCTTGACCCCGACAAGGGACAAGTCCCTTGACCCATTATCGGGGCTTTGCCCCGAACCCCACATTCGCCATGTGGCAGAGGGAAGCAGTCTTTGACTGCTCCCTTGCAGGGAGAGTGTCGGGGGCTGTGAGGGTGTCAAGGGTTGCCCTACGGCGTCTCGCTTCGCTTGCCCCTTGACACCCAATATACTGTACTGGCTATGCCCGAGGTGGCTTGGATGCATTCAAGGCGGAACGGAGTCAAGGGCGGACGTAGTCCGTTCATCTCGACCCTTGACGGAGAGGGAGCCGACACGCTCGAACGGCAGGGGAAAGCGGTAGCTTCTCCCCTCGCTCCCTTTAGGGCGGGGGGTTAGTGCGGTCAAGCGTGCTACGCTTGCACGGGTGCAGGGTGGGAAACCCTGCTGGGTGAGCATTGGGAGCAGAGCGACCTTTGCGAGGGCTAGCCCTTAGCCCCCTGCAAGGGCAAGTTAGCAAAATGAAATTTTGCTGTAACTTGCTACAGCAAATATTTTCTGTTATACTGTATGAGGGAACGGAACTTTTTCGAGGAAGATTCCGAGCCAGTTTTTGGGCGAGGATCCTGACGAGTAAAAGCGGAGTGACCGAAGGAAGTATCACAAAAAATATTGGATGCAAAGGAGTGTGTTCGAGATGGCACATTGTAAAAAATTCAGCAAGGCAGGATGTGGGCATATGTTCAAACATTATGAGCGAGCCAAAGACGAGCAGGGCGAATATGTCAAATTCGGCAATGAAGACATTGACCCAACTCGGACACACCTAAATTATAATTTAGCACCCAACAGAGGAATGACGCAGGGCGAGTACGTCCGTCAGCGGTGCGAGGAAGTCTATTGTCTGAACCGCAAGGACGTGAATG
>CALWLV010000233.1 GCA_944381595.1 uncultured Roseburia sp. | reverse complement strand
AGCATATTGCAATCCTTTATAAAATCCGCCACTTCCTCCTGTGTTAGTAGGCATATTTATTACATGTTTTTCATAGTAAGCCGGAATATTAGACCATTCTTTCAGATAAGATTCTGTGCCATCATTGCTGGCATTATTAATTACAATAATATACTGAGGTAAAAATGTTTGCTTATTGAATAAATCTAAAGAAATTTTAAGTTTCTCTAATCTATTATATGTAACTATTACAACACCTATATCAATACCCATTACCAAATCTCCTTTTTTTAACATCTCCTGAAAATAGCCAAATTGCAAACAAACTACTATTTGATACTGGATTCAGCATCATTCCATTAATCATATTATAAATACATATACATATCAGCCAAATAGTTAATATATTATTATGTTTTTTTACTGAACAACCAAATATAAAAGTATATATTATTAAAACAGCAATAAAAGCAATGATTCCATATTGCAACAATAAATTGATATAGCCACTATCAATAAACATGTAATTATCTATTCCCGAACTCATATCAGTATTAAATTCTATCACTTGTCCAAACCATTTTATTTCATATAAAGATAAGGCACGATTATTTAATAACAATCTATTGGATAGTATTTGATTCAAAGTTTTCCATTTTATATTAGCGGGATCATATAGATAACTAACTACAAATGTTATTAATCCTGCTAAAGGAAAAAGAATAACAGAAACTTTATGCATTACTCGTTCATTTTTAAATATTGGCATATGAAATTTTTCTACTATAATATAAAGAAAGACAAAAATCAAAACTATACCAAATGCTAATCTTGTGGCAGTTAAATAGTAAATATAATAATCAATGAGTAAAGCCAATATGATATATATCCATGGCACACTTTTTTTCTTTTTAGATGTATACGTATAAAAACCACAAAAAATAATGTTAATCAAATATATAGGCGCAAATGAGACATAATCAAATCCAAGATAGAATCGTTGTACTCCACCTACAGTTATTGATGAATTATCCAAAATACCTACAAAAGATGAAAATATCGTTATTAAAAAGCATAAACCAGAAACTGTAAATACAAAAAAAGTTATCTCCTCAAAGCGTATATTTCTAGCGGCCATAATAATTATAAATACATTTATAAATGTATTTATAGAAGTTTGATTAGCAGTAAATTGGACAGCAATCGCAATAGCTAAACAGACACCAGACAAAAACAATACTGGTTTAGTATAGTTGATATCCATAAAAAGTATTTTAAAAGCAAACAATCCTAGAGATGTCAATCTAACTAATGTACAGGGAAAGTATCCATAAAAACGCAGAAAATCTGTCTCTATCATATAACTTTGAAGAATCCATAGAAATAATCCGAGAAAAAAGATTAATTCAGAACTCTTCATTCTTTTTATTCTTAGTATCAATATAATTCACCCCATATAGTATTCTTATCTATATATTTTTAAGCTTTTATATCAAGCATTTTTAAATTGAATTAATTTCAGAGCTATATCTAGATTCTTAAAATATGCCTTGATTTTTTTCTTTTTATTTCCTGTAAGATATTCTGTCCGCATTTTTAATCTTCTTGCATAAATATCCAATAGTTTATCTTCAAAGCTTTTGCTATTTCGTGCAATTTTCAAAGCTTCCAGAGAGGACTCTAAAATTTTTGCGTTATCATTTGATGTATTTCTACCATCATTTATATGCGTATATAAGCATATGTTATTTATTGCAAATTTTCGTCCATTATTCAAAAAATCGACCCAAAGCAACCAATCATCTGCACCATTCACAGTCATGATTTTACTCAACCACAGTTTAGGTAAAGTAGCTTTTTTTAACATACATAATCCTGGCGAAGCAATCACATTACCAAAATAAAAATAAAATGATAAGTCATTTGCATACTCCATTTGATGGCTATTTTTAAATAATTTAGTTTTTTCTCCCTTTTCGTTTTCACTGTATCCATTAGAAATAACAGCATCTAATCCATCAACTACATTATATTGACTTTTTATCGTTTCAGCTTTAATCTTATCATCCTGATCAAGCATTAAAATATATATACCTTTTGCTTCATTAATACCAGTAATTCTCGCCTGATGAATACCCATGTTTTTTTCATGCTGTATAATTTTCAATGCATATCCTTCTACCAGTTTCTCATCATATTGAAGCTTTATTTCTGGAGAATCATTAACAAGAATAGCCTCTATTGAAATGCCCTCAGCTAAAGCGGCATTTTCTTTTATCATTTTTAAAATATTATTAATATATTTATTTCCTTTATAAAAAGGAACAATTACCGATACATCCATAATCAACCTCTACTAATTATTCAAACGCTGTTTAATTTTATTTATAGTTATCTTAAATCCATTCCGCTTTATATATTGATTTACCCTTCCCACCATGCTTGGTACAAAACGTATTATACAATATATTCCTTTTATGATACCAAGCTTTTTTTTGTAATCAGACAATGAAATAATCTCCGTTTCGTTCAAACCTTCATCGATAAGCGCCTTTTTTATCATTTTAAAGTTCTTCTGATCGGATACCACTATATATTCGTGGGGTAAAAACTTGACAAAATCTGGCATAACAATCAGTCGATAATTTGCCTTTAAGAACTTCACTTCTTCCGTTGTCGTCACCAGGCCGCGAACATTGTACATTTCAGTTAAAAAAGTTAATTTATTAGATGGATCAGGAAAAATACATTCTTCTCCCCTAATACCATCAAGCCAAAGAATTATCGGTTTCAAAAAATACTTTTCCTTCTTACTTCTTTCGGAATTATATGCTCTTACGGCCATCTCACGACCAGTATCTAGGATTCTTCTATCAATGCTTTCGTTGGACCATTCTATATACTTCATATTGAGGTCACATTTATTGCAGAATCTCAATTCTAATGGATTTTTTTCAATTTCGCGAGGATATCCACCATAAGAGGCCTCCTCTGCTGCCTCCCACATACTTGAACCACTCTCAATAATAAACATCTGATTCGTTCTCTGCGCAGTTTCAAAGTTGTTTTCCATTGTTGCGATATCTCGCATCGTATAACAGCATGTTTTATAAATCAACTGTTGTTCGCTAATGGCTCTGTAATGGGCAAACTGAAGATTATCCAATTTCGTGATTTTCGCCTTATCATTTCCAAACACAGTGTGGTGCCCCATAGATAACGTAAGTCCCATCTTTTTGTAGTATACTGCTGGAATGATTGACTTTGTTACCGGAGTTCCGTCAGAATAGTTCCATGCTGGACGAGTTAAACAGTATTGCAACCTTTTCGGTATAAAGGCTTCGGATTGGTCATCTTTCTTCGTCATAACATACCAACGCCATGTAACATAATAAATACTATCTAAAGGCAGCTTTTCGAGGATAGCACGTGGATTATCTTCACCTGTTAAAAATTCATCTGCATCTAAAGGCAGAATCAAATCCGGCTTAATTTCATCAATTATTTTGTTAAGATACTTATTATCCAAGCGATACTGGTTGTATGCTTCTAATGACTCATCATAGACAGTAATATTAAAACCTTCTGCAATCAGATTCCTTACAATCTTAATTGTATTGTCTGTACAGCCATTATCAATAATCACCATCTCATCTACAAAATTATAATTGTAGCGAACAAACGACTCTATAATTTCACTTTCATTGTTCACCATTGTAAAAGATACAATCTTCATGATTTTAATTCCTCATCACACTTTTTTCTACAAATTGTATAAGACAATTAACTACATATAAAACCACCGTATTCAACAACACAACTAAACCATATACCACGAGGTTATTTATTGTTATCTGCTGTTTCAGCCAATCCAGTGGTAACACATGAGCCAGATAAAGTTCATATGATATGCTTCCAATCATAAGAACTATTCTTTCTACTATTTTTAATTTTTTTAGATAACCTATCGTGCAAAATATAAACAGACTTATGCACCATGTAATTCCAATCTGGAGTAGTGTATCCACAACACCCAATTCATGTGATTCCACATATGCTGTTTTCTTCAGAATCACCATAATCAGCGATGCTATGAAAAGCAGTGCCCCTCCACGAATATTTTTAGAGAATTTTCTCATTATGCTTCTATGTTTACTTACGATAACACCTGCTGGAAACGAAGCAAACTGCCAGATATAAAGTCTATTAAACCCACTATATATAGTTATAGCGATTGTTAAAACGCACAAAGCAAATAATAATAATTTCTTATTTTCAAATATAAATGTCAGGAAAAAGAAGACAATATACCAATAAAACAATAGTCGTAAATACCAAAATGACCCTTGTGGAAGATCTACCAGTATTGCGTAATTGAAGATATCTCCTACAGTCAAGACATTACCTATGAAAAAGGACCAACCGGCAAAAAGGCCAATTGAAACAAGATAAGGAATATAAACTTTCATAACCCTTTTCGAAAAGTATCTGGCACGACCATTCTTTTCGTATGAGCAAGATAATCCATATCCTGAAATAAAGAGGAATAAACATACTCCAATTGGTCCCAATGGGTTCAGTACATTAATATGAAAAACCTGTCCCAGATGTTCGACGATTACCATCGTAATCGCTATTCCTTTCAGAAGCTTTGTATCCTCTTTTGAAATCATTTTACTTTACCTTTCCCTTATCACTTTTTCTCTCTTATCCACAATAATGCTTTCCGAAGGAACATCCTTTGTAACCAGTGTGCCTGCCCCAATCACTGACCCTCTACCAATTGTTACTCCGTCCAATATTGTGACATTACTACCTATCCAACAATCATCCTCGACCGTGATTCCTTTTTGATTAACTCCCTGGCTTTTAATACTGATCTTTGTGTCAAAGAAATTATGATTTTCGGCGAATAAACTGCACTTCGGACCAAACATAACATTTTTACCGATTGTAATCTTACCGGAACATCCAACATAGCCATACGGTCCAATTGATGAATGTTCTCCTATAGTTAAACCGACGCCTAAATCACCACCATAGTAGGATGAAGGTCTAATCATCACTCCACGGCTAATTGTCACATAATCTCCAAAAATCAACCCTTCTTTACATAGCCCTTGTATTTCCGCATAATCTTCAAACTTTACATTCTTTCCACATATGATATGCCTGCCGTGAGTAATTTTGACATGTTTACCAACAAGAAGCAGACCTTTTGCTTGTTTTAAGAACAAACGCCTTACACATCCCCTGAGAATTTTAACGGCAGTACGCATATAAATGTTTATCTTATCAATTTTTTCAATTTCAGCATTCATTTAATTCTCCTCCCGTGATTCATTTGAGACTCTGATACACAGCAATCAACTGGTTGTAATTATCCTCTGGGAGATATTTAGACTCATAATCTTTTCTGGCATTTTCGCCTATTTTTTTACATTGTTCTGAATTTTTCCATAATTTTAAAATAACATCAACAAAACCATCCACATCATTTAGTGGTACTTTATAACCATTAACACCGTCTTGAATAGCTTCAACAGAAAAGCCAAGGTCTGTTGCAACTAGCGCTTTACCAAGACTCTCGGTCTCTATTTCCACCATAGAACAACCTTCATACCAAATTGAAGGGAACACAACAAATTCTCCGCCTTTAACGATACCGAGACACTTATCATGCTGTGTATAACCCAGAAAATACACATTACCTTTATTGTTTGCCCATGCTTTAAACTCTTCCTCTAACGGGCCACCACCCATTACCACAAGGGGAACGTCCTTCATTTGCGGATTATTCCAAATTTGCATCAAAATTCTAATTCCTTTTTCTTTTCCGATACGTCCATAAAAAACAATATATCGATTCGGAAGTTCATCTATTTTAACCACTTTTAAATTGGCTTCCACATCTGGCACAAAGTTATACTTTTTTACAATCTTCTTTTTATCAAACCCTATATCTGACAACAATTTAATTTGATTTTCATTCAAGCAAATGTACTTATCAATCTGTTTGTAAAAACTCTTTCTAATACGATGGTATTTGAAAATTCCTGCAACAAGAAAGCTCTGTAAACGACTTCCTTTGAAGCAACCATATTTACACATTCGAAAATAGTGTCCATCCCCGCACTCATTACAGAGTCGAGTTCCTCGTAAAGAAGTAGAACATGGACATACAAAACGCGTATCATGGAGTGTGGCTACTACAGGCACACCACTTCTTTTAACCGCATAAAGGATAGAGGGAGATAATAACGGAAAAAATGTATGAACATGAACTATATCCGGTTTCTCTTTTTCTATTATTCTTTTCACAGCATTGGAATGCTTAAAAGACCAAAGCATTCCAAAAGTTGACATTATCTTTCCAACAACACCAGCATTATCAAATTCATCATTAGAAACAGTATATTTGATTACCGTATGTCCATGAGATTCCAGTAATGCAGTCTCACTTTTAAACACCTGATCATCACCGCTGGCAGATCCTTTTCGGTGAAAATTATGTATTGCCAGAATCTTCATATCGGTTCCTCCTATCCAAAAACACCTATAACTTCTCGGAATCTTCAGCCCTGATTTTATAAGGCTTTCAGACCCCTATCTCAAAAAATCACCCACTTTTTTCAAAAAACGCTTGACAAATCGCTCAAAATTTGCGGCGAAGCCGATTGATTA
>CALWLV010000232.1 GCA_944381595.1 uncultured Roseburia sp. | reverse complement strand
ATACCTAAAATAGTCTGGTCCATAGCCTGCTGCCATTCGTTCAATCCCTGTGACAGATCAATCAGCACCAGAACAACTGCAATAATTGCCAATGTGCTGATAACCACATCGTAAACTTTATGCTGTGCCTGGTTGAGCTTCATTATAACTCCTTCTTTCAAACTAATAAAATTGCTTTTATTATATTAAAAGATGAAAAATAATGCAAGGTAGCATGAGTAAAAGTATAAGCTCGGAAAGCAAACACTTGTTCTGACCAAACCATTATTATCTTGCCTTTATATTATCAATTATTTTAAAATGGTAAATTCATTTAGCATTGCAGAAACTGCTTCCTGCGAATTAAACATCATAACATCTAAAATTGAGAGTCCCGGGACAAATGCATTGTCAAATTGTTTGTATTCAATCTCGTTTGTTTTAATAAACCCGAGTTCTAAACCATTTCTATTGAATTTATCTTGTGTATATAAAGTCCGACCTCCAATAGCGTTAATTTACGTATCTGCTTTTAGCCGCTTGCATATATCTATAACGCGATCGTCTTTTGTTAAGTTTGGAGTTTTCTCTATATTTGATGAAACAAAAATTTCCGTAGAGATTCCTAAGTATGCACAAACTTGCCGAATGGAATTTTCTATGAATTTTGCCATGTTGTTTTCTTCGAACATGACGACAGATTCTACTAGTGGGTAAACAGAGCCAAAGTGTGGGGCTTTTTTATAAGCCATCGAAATTGTTGATAACAGCTTTTTCTTTGACCGACCACCATCTTGCGTTAAATTTATCTCATTAATCTTTTTATAGGAACTGGCTCCATCCATAATAATATTGAAGTATTTTGCTTCCCCCTGATATAAATACCTATTTCTGTTAATCCATCCTCCTTTGATAAAGGTCACATCATCATAAATAATAAAGCTATCCACATAAGATATTAATTGCCAATACCCAATGTATGGGAAAAAGTATGGCTGCATAATTCCAAGTTTCATTAATTCTCCTCGATATCTACAGAATACTTCGTCAAAATGGAAATTCCTTTTATATAAGATGAAAAATCAATAATATCATTTGTGTCTAACATAATACCAAATTCATCTTCAATTTTTGAAATTAGTTCCATGTGTGCTACAGAATCCCACTTTTCTACACTGAGAATGGTAAAATCTGCATTTAGATTTTCTTTTGCAACCGAAAAAACTTCCTGGAATATGTTATTATACTTATCAAGATTGCTCATTAGAAACGCTCCTTTCTATATTTTGCATAAGCAATAATAAAGTCGTCTTTAGTTATAGAATTTGCAATCAAATTGTGAAATTTTCCATTCTTATAAATACGTTCTCTTAGAATGCCCTCTTCCTTTAATCCACATTTTAATGCAAGTTTACGAGATAGGTAGTTATATTCTAGTACCGTTCCATATACACAGTTGAGATTTAACTCATTAAAGGCATAATTAAGAAATCCCATCATTGCATCCCATGTATCATTTTCCTGTCGATCTTCTTTAGATGCTAATGTTTTCTCGCCTAATAATGCAGTCCTATTTTTCCAATCAATATCAGTTAACATGATGCATCCTATGCATATGCCAGTTTTTAATTGTATCATACAACGCAATTCTTTTTGTTGATCATAATTTTCGAACCATCGCTCTTGCCGATCAAATGATACGGGAAAGCATCCACCTACGGTCATCTTTTCGATACCAGGATCATTGATCATTTTTTGCAAAAATGGCAAATCTGTTTTTTCTATCGCGCGAAGAATTACTGAGCCATTATCGATTATCATTATACATTCTCCTTTTCTGGGCCTTTAGTTTTTTGTTGGGTTCGCTTAATGTGTGATCCTTTTTTGAAAACTGAATATGGAGGAATGTACACTCCATTATCAATAGTGGAAAAATCTTCAATTACTGTCCCTTCTCCAATCACACATCCATAACCAATATTACAATAATTGCCAATTACCACATTATTAAGAACTTTACAACTCATAATAAACGAATAGTCACCAATTGTTGAATTTTCGCAAATATATGTAAACGGAGCTATGATAACACCTTGACCTATAGATGCATAGCGGCTGATAGATGCATATGGATGGCTCAAGCTACAAATAGTAACGTATTCCGGTAAATTATTTATGCAATGATAACGCTTATACGGATCCTGATATGTACACACAGCATATTCTTTATCCGTGTGTCTCCAAGTATTCATCGTTCCAATAATATCAATATCACCTAAAGAATCATTAAGTGTTTTAATATCTTCATCAATAAATCCATTTATATACCAAGTTAGTTTCTTTTTGTTTATATCTTGAACATAATGAACAACATTTTTCCCCACTTCACTAACCCCAATGATTGTCAAATTCTTAATGTTATTGGGGCGTTTGACTTTTAAATATGGAGACAAATTCAAATAATTTCTTTTATAAATAGCGCTTTTGGGTATATTATCTTCCGAGTTAATAAATGTACTGTAAGTATTATTGATTATATCCTGATTCAAGGTACACCCGCCTAAGTGGTCGAAAAATTCTTTCCATTTCCTGTAATTATTATCGGGATGATGTGTTTCTAAAATCCATTTCTGCGCTGCTGTTTTATTAGGGCGTGAAATAAATGTCTCAAAATCCATGTTTTGAATTTCTAGAGTATCATACACATCTATGCCCTTTTCTTTAAAATAGTGGTATAGCGGCCCATCGGATGGCAAAAAAACTTTATTGCCTACATATAGTAATTTTAAAATATTGCCAAGACCATTTTGTCTCTGTGCATTAAAAATTGCTATATCCATATTCCAGAGGAAATCAGTATAATCCAATAAGGGCATTAATTTATTAATACAATAGGCTTTTCCTAAAAAAATGTTCATTAATTCTTTTTTTAAATCTTTAATGTAGCTGGCGGAATTATATCCAGGATCACCACCGTAGCTTAAAGGTAAAAATAATCGGATATTTTCATCTTTGAATTTTTTTAATTGATTAAGGACATCTATATGACGATTAAAGCTATATGCGTTATGTGCAATCTGTATGAATACTTTACCGTTTTTTCTCGGTTTCCAATGACTATATGAATCTAATAAAGCAAACGATTCTTCGCTCATTGGAAGTTGGATGATATGGCAGGGAATCTTGGAAGAAAATTGTTGATAAAAGCTATCCCTATCTTGCTCAACTAAAGCAATAACCTCCTTCATATGATTGCGGCAATTATAATTTATAAAATTTACTAATATATTTCTGAAGGATGTTTTGGGGCGTTTCCAATTATGAAGATCAAGTCCCCACATAATCCAGATAGATTTTCGCAGGAAGCGTTTGTTAAGACATAAAAACAAAGCAATTCTTGCTGGATAAATAAAACCATGCCATATTACGATATCGGCGTTATCTAAAGCTTTATATAAGTGCATGGCTTTTTGATATCGATTTGCTCCTTGCATCTCATCCATATTCCCATATTTGAAAAGTTCCCTATCCCCAATTGCACATGACCGGATAAAATAGAACTTATGCTCTTCTTTGTTAAAATATTTTCTGATCATCCTTATATATGTGTCCATCATTCTTTTGCTGGGTGGTATAACATGTAAATATTTCATTATATTTCTCCCTTAGTAATATATTAAATGACGAATTAATACTTTTAAGATGTTATATGGCAAAAAAAATACTGCTTTCGAAGGTGAGGTAGTATCGCGTAAAATTTTAATAGTATCAGTCATTTGATTTTTCTTTTCTATAGAATGCAATAGAGATCGCGCAAATATGTAATATTTCGTACGCTCGAACGAAATATTGCAATTCAGCTCGTTACGCGCATAATTCTCCATATTACAAAGAAAAGTAAAATCCCTATAATCAGCGTGAATATTTCTTTTGTATTCGATAGAGGTTATATTGGCTGCTTCTGGTGAGATACCAATCCTATAGCAACTCATTGGACGAGAAAGAAGGTAGAAATTCCCCTCTTGCAAATAAAAAAGTAACGCTACTCTATCGGATATCATTCGATGCATTTTGTAACAAATTGAGTAGTCATATTTAGGCTCCCTAAATATATTTCGGCGAACGAAAGTTGAAGGCTGCCCCGGCATTAAAATTCCATCAAAATCATTGATAGTGAAACATTTTTTTTGTTTGATCCAAGACAATTTTTGCTTTTTTAATAATGTACCATTTTCGTCAACAAGTAAAAATTTATGGGTACAACCAATATACTGCGGATGCTTCTCTAAAAAATCAACTTGTGTTTGTAATTTATGTTGATCTATCCAAAAATCATCACCTTCTAAAGTTGCTATATATTTTCCAGCGGCATGTTTAACTAAATTATATGAATTTTTAGATGCTCCGAGGTTTGTCTTATTTGCAATGACATAAACTGTATCCGGATATTTACTCTTATATTCTGTTATAATTTTAAGAGTATTATCAGTAGACGCATCATCCCCAATCAATATTTCCATCGAAAAATTGACTTGTTGGCCGATCACACTATCCAGCGCCTGGCGGATATAGCGTTCATGGTTATAGGTGGGAACAATTACGCTCACCATTACATCTTGTTTCATCCTGCTTTGGACTCCATTTTCCTCATATACGCGTCGCATACTTCGCCGGACGCGCCTATCTTCATTACCTTTCCTTTTTCCAGCCATATCGCATGGCTACAGAGCCGTTTTACTTCTTCGATGGAATGGGAAACAAACAGAAGCGTTACGCCGTCCGACAGCATTTGCTTCATCCGTGCCTCACACTTTTTCCGAAACTGGAA
>CALWLV010000231.1 GCA_944381595.1 uncultured Roseburia sp. | reverse complement strand
TGTCTGCAATGTTTCGGCTGGTTTAACTACAGCCAGCCAAAACTTTGCAACTTTCTCCAATTTGGAGATGCAACATTCTCCAAAAATATTTTGCACTTTTCTCCAAAAAGTGCTTGCAAAAAACAGTAATGCAACTCATCTCTACAGTTTCCAAAAACAAATGTTTTAGCTAAATCAATAAATTCATTCTGTTTATTAGGTTCAGATAAGAAGTCCAAAGAATATTTACATTGAATTAAATTCCACCAATTTCCATGTCCAAATTGCCAATCTTCCTCTCCAATAATAGCAACATGATAGTTAGGTTCATACCGATTAGTAACTAATTCGTAAATATCTTGTTTTGTTTCAAATTTGTAAACCATAAGTTTTATAATCTGAAATATTCTTTGCGCAATAACAGATGCACTTCTATAAACATTAGAATGCACATTGTCTATTTGCAATACCAAAATAGGATACATCATAAAGTCCTTTGATCTACTCTTCTTGGTATGTATAATGAAATCATGTATTTTGTTCCTATTTAATCCTGTTATCTGCTGTATCTTTTTTTCTTTTTCTTCTTCATCTCCATCAATAAAATGAAATGACTCAAAATGTATATCAAAGCTTAACCTTGCACCAGTTATAGGAATCAATAGATAATGTACCTTTTTGTTTAATTCAAGTGTTTTTAAAATATTTTGAATAAGATTTTCTCCTCTATTTTCATCAACCTTATCTTTCTCAAAATCATCATTAAGAAATCTATCCGTACAAATTGTCAAAATATCTTCACAAAATAATGGATTATTCTTAACATTCTCATATAATGCAGATATTAGATTTATATACACTTGATCATCAAAATTTAATTCTTTCCTATTTTCTCTTCTCATAAATTGCCATGCATTTTTATATAATTGATTAACTTTACTTTTACCCATACCATATCCTTCCAGTATTGCAAATCACATACTTAATTTACATTTCAAAACGTTATTTTTAATCACACAATAAATTCCAATCTGTCGTTCGCCATACAAACTGTACTTTAATATTCAAACTAATAATCAATAGTATTAATACCAGACTCGCCTACCGTTACATAACCATTATCAATGGCCTCTTCCAATGTGTTTCCGAATATTTATGCGTAATTTTCCCAATCTCCTCTGTATATTCCTCTGATAGCACCTGTCATTTTGTATTTCCAAGAACTTAGATTAGGCTATTAAGTTCCTTAATTTTATATCCAACATCTTCAGGACAATGTGCATCAGACGAAGTAATGATTTTCACATTATTCTTTTTCAATATTCTAAGCAGTTCTTCATCCATACCGAGCGAAGTCGTTTCAGGACATCTTCTGGCAACTCCACTATTTTGATCTGCATACATATTACTTTTTGAGAGTTCCTTAGCTAAACTTTCATAATAGTCTGATAGTGAATACGATGGTTTATGACCGAATAATTTTATTGCATCCGGATGACCGATACCATCAAATATCCTACTCTTTGCTAATGAAATAGAATCCTCAAAATATCTACGATATATTTTATCAACATCAAGCCCCGCCCAATGCTCGGCTTTATGATCGAAAGCAAAATCATCAACAAAATGAATGCTTCCTAATAAAAAATCAAAACCTTTACCCTTTGTAAGTTCAGAAATAAAGCTTTCAAACTCTTTGAAATAGCATATTTCAAGGCCAAACTTAATTTCTACCGGAAACTGCTCGTTTCTAACTCGTTCGATAAGTTCCAAATAGTCTGCGAGTTTATGCACACCTGCATTTCTATGAAACCATGCATCTACATATTCGCTATACGCACACACCGAATCATACATTGGAACAAACTCTTCGAATCTATAACAATGCTCAAGCAGACGTATTTCACCAATCTCCATTTCAACTGCTTTACTTACAAACTGTTTTATCCAATCAAGCGTGTACTCGCCACGTTCAATATGAATATGTCCATCTATCATTTTTCTCCTCCTGTACAGATAAAAAATTCAAATTCCTTTAATTAAAAACATTTCCATTGGTTGTTCATACTTTGGAATATTTATAACAAAACCACCACAATCTTTATAACCTAATTTTCTATAAAAATGCTGTGCTTCTTCATCAACCTGTGTAGATGTTAAAAGCATACCATACCCTTGTGATTTCATGTCACTTTCCCAATATTCCATAAGACTTTTTCCATAACCTTTTCCATGATAATTCCAATCAATAAACAGCATTGTGCAAAATGGTGTATTGTCCCAAAAAAGATTATATCTCAACAGTCCAATCGGTTTATTATCATCTAATAAAATATATCCTTGTTTATTTTTGACTTTATTGATAAATTCTTGTTCCGATAAATGCTTATCAAGACTATACCAAAATTCTTTATCTTCTGTTCGAACATATCTTATTTCTATCATGACCTTTACCTCGTCAAAAATCAAATCTTCTGTTTCTTTCAATCCCTCTGCAAAACTGAAGGTTGAATGTTATATCCAAAAACTATAATGCATTCCAAATGCCGACATTCCAAATTGAATTGCAAGCACTGGCATGAATCTCAGAAGCAATGGATTAGACAGTTCTTGCCCATAATCCATTATGATTCCTTCCAATGCTATGTATATAATTGCTGAAATCAAACTAACAATCATAATTATGGCAATATCTATTTTAGCTGTTTTTTTCATCTACATTCTCTCCATTAAATTTGGATCTATCAATTCCTGTTTATTCGATTGCCCGTATTAGTATCAACAAAATATCTGCCCGTATCATCAAAGCAAAACTCTAAGTCTGTACCTACTGGCATATCATATACTGATAAAACCGCCGGTTCAATGTTTGCAAGAGTATTAAAATCTACCACCATCGAATTTTCTGGATTATCTAAATATTCCTGTGTATCATTATCCCCGATTGCTCTCCATCCGTTATCAGATGGATTTACACTTTCTTCTCTAAAAAGCCATTTCAATTTGGATGTACCTTGATAAATTGATTTAGTAATGATAACGCCTCCAGCATTTTCTATAAAAACAGCCTTATTCTTTTTTAATAATCCCATATGTAAACACCTCCGCAAATTAGGATTTATGGCTTTGTCTATCATATCAACAGACTAAAATTTATCTATATACTGCTTATCTCTCTGCAAAGCTCATCAATATTTTTATCTGATGTGTTTATTTTTATAGAGTTAATTTTATGATAAAGTTCGATTCTTTCAATGCTTCTTTCAATAACATCTGCTTTGCGGATACTATTTTTAACGTCTTTATTCAATCTTTCTTTAAGCGTGTTTTCATCGCACACAAGGGAGATTGTTTTTATTTTACAACAGGATAAATCCAAGTTGCTTATTATTTCATCAATAATGCTCTGCTGATGCATAACCCAACAGAAAACAATATTTTCGTATGCGGAGCATTTTATAAACTGATTCAGAAGAAAGCAAATATTTTTCATAACCATTTCTTTCGTTTCGTCAGTTACCTGAAACGGATTTGCGTTCCAACACCAGTCGCCGTCTAAAAACACGGATTTATCAAGTTCTTCATTAAGTCGGTTGCATACGGTTGTCTTACCGACACCCATAGTTCCACCGATTAGATATAAAGTTTTCATTATTCTTTCTCCATAAATATTACTGTCCGTCCTCGACATAACCACAGCTTTTTTATAAACTATGTGCTGTTGGATTGTTGACGTTCACATACAGTCTGATTCCGTTGGTATTTAGTTTAGCTTTTAAACCGTTTTCATAGTAAAACACCATATCGTCAAACTTAATCCCAATTTATCGTTCGCCATACAAACTGGACTTTGTAGACGTCTTTATCCTCTTAAACTTTCCAATTCTGCTAAAGAAAGTTCTTTAACCAATATTGCGTTTTTATTTGTATCAAGAGAATACTGTTCCACTTTTTTCAAAGCAACGAAATAATCGGTATCGCCTATAATTGCATCTTTCGATGTACTAACAAGCACCAATTTCCACTCCACTACCGACTTTCCATCAACTTTATACTCTAACTGTGGATTTTTAGGAAGTGCAGTTTTAGTGCCCTCAGTTAAAACTATTGCACCAAACGGACTACCATCAGGTTTCCCATAAAACTTTGGTGTGGCGTTATAAGCATCACTCCAATCGACGCTCTCTTTTTTTCCTTTTAACTTATCAAATAATCCCATTACTTTACCTCCTCAAATTGTAATTTTTATTTATTACTTTTAGATATTTTTATATATAAATATATTCCTATAATAAAAAATAATATTGCTAATAAAATTCCACATATCTTTCCCCATATAATTGGGCTGTTGATAGCACAACTAACACCAACAAAAATAATAAATAAACACAATATTGTTACTATTCCATACCTTATAATTTTAGGTACTTTAGGATTATTTATTAAATCTGCTATAAATGGCTCCATACACTCATCTCACTTTCAAATTAGGATTTGTTTTCATCATTCTCTTCTTTCAATAGTGCTTCAAGTTGTAAATCTTCTGATAGATTTTTTCTAGTTATACTTTTATAAGCTTCTTTTATTCCATTCTTTACAGCCCATTTAATAATAAAATATAATGCAATTAATACAATGATTGCTGTACCGGCACTAATTCCTAATTCTTGAAACATCTTATTTATCCTCCTCAAATTCTAATTTTCAATTCAACAACTTAGGATTTCATGTTACAAATTTACAGCCATAATATATTCTTCATTATTTTCATCAACAACAGTAAATCCAATTTTCTTATACATTTTTACAGCGTAATTGTTTTTTTGAACAGATAAAGAAATCTTTGAATAACCAGCTAATCTTTCCACTGATAGCAGTTGTTTCAATAATGAAGTCCCAATACCTAATCCTCTATATTTTTTATAGACAGACATAGCAAGTGACGGGGTATCATTATCAATATGTCCGTAGTCATTCATTATTCTCACCCAAATAGCTCCTACCACATTCCCTTGAATTTCTGCAACTAAGGCTTTATCAGATTTCCGCTTGCCAAATTCAACGATATATTCTTGTAATTCAGGACAATCTATTATGGATTTAGGTGGCGGTTCAATACCGTCTGGAATATAAATCGCTTCATATAAAAAACTGTCTAACAAACAATATTCTTCTTTTTTCATTTCTCGTATTACATAGTCCATCTGTTCACCTCAAATTCCAATCTGCCGTTCGCCATACAAACTGAACGTTGTCACTCATTTCGTTGTTCTAAGATTTTAATGGTATCAAATCTTTCTCCACAAGCAGTGCAAACCCAATCACAATTACTTTTCTTTACTTTTTTGTGAAGATAGTCTATTTTCCCACCACATAGTGGGCAAGCCTGCGGAACTTCGCTCCACAGACTTTTCAAAAATTTTACCGCTTCATCTCTGCTATCCATTTTAAATTTGATTAAGATATCTTTTTCCATAATCATAGTTCCTCAAATTAGAATTTATTTATCTTCTTTCTTATCCTTGAAATCGTCTCTACCTGGTAACGCTAATAAAAACGAAATAACAACGATAGAAATAGTTGTGGTTGAAACAGATGACATATAATAATCTACTATTTTTAATCCAAAACTGGTTGCTATAGTATCTAAAATTAAATACAAGATAAGTGCATATTGCTTACTTATTCTTTCAAGTTCATATAACGCTTTTGGTAATGCTCCAGCTATCAAATTTAACGGGAACGACATTATTGTTGCTATTATGAAAAATAGTATAATACTACCAATAGACTCATATTGAAATCCAAATAGCTTCATTACAGTGCCACTTACTAATGCAATAATTGATAGCATTCCTATAAAAATCGTTCCACAGATTATGAATGTTATAATTTTATCTTTATTATCAATCCAAAACTTTTTCAAATATTTTCACACCTTTTCTTAAAGTTACTTGAAACAATAACTTAGGATTTAAGGATTTAACTTTCTAATTCCTCTTGAACTAATTCCAAAATAAAATCTCCAAAATCATCTGCTACTGTTTCACTAATACCATATTTTAAACCGTCATATACCAGAATTACAATTCGAGGTTCCCCTCATTATTGAGAGAAGAATAATCAAAATAAGCCATATACCCATCATTGTAATTATAAAATGGGAGAAAATAATATGGTAGGTTATACTCTTTGCGGTCATTTAACGCATAAGCAAGACTATTTCCTTCTAATTCACTCAAATTATTCGTATCTATCCCAAAAATTTCATTACCGTAAAAAGACAGATATCCATATTTCTCATTAAAATCTCGATATTGTTTAGAAAATTTTATACCAAGTAATTTTTCTGTTTCTTCTATTTCTTGTGTAGATTTTCCACCTGCGGTAGTGTAAAATCTACACTTTTTAGCTTATTCCATTGAACGCTCATAGTTTTCCCAGCTCATATTTTATTTCCTCCACAACTTCCAATTTTCTGCTCGACAACTTAGGATTTTATCGTTTTTTCACAATCCAATTATCATTTTTTGTTTTTCTTTCTGCATAGTAACCACATGGCATATCTTTAAGAACACCAACCGAATTATCTAAATCGAACACCGATTTTAGAGATACCAGCCTTGCTTCATCTGTATCATGTGTCGAGCCACACAAAAATTGCCACATTCCATCATCCTCATCATGTGATACATATAAAATAGGTTTGCCATCATCTATAATATGGCAACAGATTATTGTAGCTGTATTAGGTACATCATAAAAAGGAAAATCCATATCTAACGCCCCTTCAAATTAGGATTTTACGCATCCTTTTTTCAGAAATAACCTTATTCTTTTTGGCTCATATATGTAATAGCAAACGCAACACCAATGCCTAGCACTACCCATCTTATAGCAGCCTCACAGAAGTCATAAAAAGTACCGTCCACAAAAGTACTAATCGAATATATTATCGCAATAGCAAAAAATAAAATTGCTGTTGTTAATATTAATCTCTTATTGCCTTTCGCAACCTTTACATCCTTCTCAATCTTTTCTTTCATTTTTGTGTCTCCTTTTAATAGTTCATCTAAACTAATTTGATAAAGCTCACTCAATTTCATAATGCTAATGATATCTGGCAAGGATTTTCTATTTTCCCAATTTGATATAGTCTGTCTGGATACCATCACTTTTTCTGCAACTTGTTCCTGTGTTAATCCTGCCTTTATTCTAGCATCTTTTAATCTCTTCTC
>CALWLV010000230.1 GCA_944381595.1 uncultured Roseburia sp. | reverse complement strand
GTATTAAAGTACGGCTTTTTTTACGAAAAAGCTACCGTTTCAGTAGAAACAGAGCAACTATATAGAAAAAATCAAGAAAAAGGAAGCTGCCGCTTCACGATTTACTAATCGTTAAAGCGACAGCCCCATTTTTGTGCTCTTTTATATGCGGCGACAGCCGTCCATGAGCGTAACGACATATGAGTACGATATATGTATGATACAGTGTTCGTTACATCATTAAGATTTACTGTGGCAGGGATAAATGCTCTTAAGCGGGTTTGCGATTGAATATATAAAGCATAATAAATAATAAGATTGAAATTAGTATTTGACGAAAAAATCTCTAAATCAAACAATTAAGATTGACGTTATAGAAAAATAAGACTATAATAAAATCGGAGGTGCATAACTATGTTAGTCAAAATTAGTGTAGAAAATTTCAAATCATTTAATGATGCGACGGAATTAACAATGATTTCGTCAAATAAAATTCGTACAAATGCCAGTCACAGATTAAAGATAAAAAGTACTCAGTTATTGAAATATGGTGTTGTGTATGGTGCAAATGCATCAGGTAAGACTAATTTGGTAGAGCTTTTCAGGTTTTTTAAGAAATGTGTGAATGGTGGTATTCCAATGGAAGCAGTTCAAATGTTTTGTAAAAATCGTGAGGAAAATAAGGATAGAGAAAGTAATTTTGAAATGCAGATTACAGTTGGAGATAAGTTTTATGCATATGGTTTTTCTGCAGTATTAAGTAAGAGAAAGATTACTTCGGAATGGCTTTATGAACTTTATCAGAATGGAACAGCTTGTTGTCTGTTTGAGAGAGAAGGAAATAAGCGGGCGGTATTGGGTAAATCAATCACTTTAAGTAGTGCAGAGAAGAATAAGTTTGATATATATGCAGATGATTTCGAAGGTAATGAAACAGTTTTATTCCTAACAGAAATGAATAGGGGAAAAAAGTATAGAGAAAATTCAAAGCTCCTATTTTTTAAAGATGTGTTTGAATGGATACAGAAACATATTTCGATCATCACACCAAATACTCCGTTAATAGATTTGGAGTATTATTATGATAATGAATCGTTGCAGTTAATAAACAAGTTGATAGAAACTTTTGATACAGGAATAAGTAGGGTGAATATTGAAGAAATCACCTTGGATGACTTATCCAAGGCAATGCCAACGGCAGTATTTGATAAGGTAATGACACATTTGAAAAATAGAATAGAAGAAAGTAAAAACAAGTATTATCGTATGACTATGAGATCGCAGGAAAGTTTCTTTAATATTGAAGTAAATGGACAGGATGAGCCGAAGGTGACAACGATACGATTGCATCATAACAAGTCATTTTATGATTTTGGATTCGAGGAAGAATCTGATGGTACACGTCGTTTGTTTGATTTGATGGATATGCTGTTAAATAAGAGAAATGATGTTTTGTATGTTGTGGATGAGTTGGATAGAAGTTTGCACCCAAAATTGACAGAGCATTTTTTAAAATTGTTTATGGAGTTGCATGAGAAACAAAATATGCAATTATTATTTACAACACATGAATCTTCTATTATGGACCAGTCTATTTTCCGTAGGGATGAAATATGGTTTGTAGAACGTAATGCAGAAAATGCAAGCAATATTTATTCTCTTGACCGATTTAAAGAACGCTATGACAAAGTACTTAGCAAAGCATATTTGGAAGGTAGATATGGTGCGATACCTGTATTTTCTGCTTTTGAATTCAGAGGGGAGGAATAGGTATGGCTCCTGTGAAAAGTTATACAAATTGGAATAGCAGAGCAACCGATGAAAAGGAACAGATTGAACCTTATAGAAAATATTTCTTTATATGTGAAGGTGCTAATACAGAGACATGGTACTTCAAGAAGTTAATTGATATAAGGAAATCATTAAACATTCATCCGTTGATTGATATTCGCTTGCTTGAAAAGACAGAGGAAGATAGGGATATAAGTTTTCCAAGAAAATTGATAGCTTTTGCTGAATCACAAAAAGATAACAAAGAAATCGCATTTGATAAAGAGCGAGATAAAATGATAGTGGTATTTGATGCGGATATATTCGAAGCAAAAGTGCAAGATTATGACGATGTGATTGCAGAAGGCGAAAAGAACAATATACTGGCAGTTAGCAATCCGGCATTTGAATTATTCTTGTTATTGCATTTTGAAAATTCATATGAGCAGGAGATAATTTCTAATCAGCAGAAAATTATTAAGAACGAAAAGGAAGGAAATCAGACATTCATTTACAAATTGTTGCTGAGTAAAACCGGGATTAATTCAAAGAAAAACTCTCAAATAGGAGAACTGGCTGAAAAAGTGGATATTGCAATTATGCAGGAAAAGAAAATGAATGAAGATATTCATGATTGTAAAGGCAAAATTACCTGCAATATTGGAAAAATAATTGAGAGTATTAGGAATGATGAAGGATTATATTAAGTTAGTGGCACATTTAATAATATGAATTTAGAAAATTAAGGAAGTATTAGTTGTGAGTAAGATAATGGATAACCTAATTAATAATACAAAAAGAGAAAGTGCTTTGAGATTATTAAAGATTGGAAAACTTTCAAATGAAGAAATTGCAGAAGGTTTGGGCGTTGATATTGAAGTGGTCAATGCTCTTGAAATTGAAAGTAAAGAATTAGATTAGTTGTATTTATATGCAGAAAGTACAATGAATAAATTAGACCGAAAAATAATGTCTAACTATGATAAATATCCTTAGATAGATCGAGCTGTCTAAGGAGGTTTTCTACATTTGAGTGTAAAATCGTAAAGTTATTTTTTAGAGACTATATTTTAAAAGAAAGTGGTTGAAAAAAACCATTTTCAGTTCCCTCTATGCAGAGATGCATATCTAAATGGTAAGGCTTATCATGAGGCAGGCTTAACGGTAAAATAAAAATAGTAATCAATCTGCCCCAACAAATCCTTGGGGCAGGCAACTAATCTGGTATTTAAGTTTTTAGAAAAGTAGGTTGAATATAATCTAAAAATTGTATATAGTAATGGAATACAGTCAATAGAGTAGACACAATTTTTAATAGATTTTTAGAAGGGACCAGATATTATTCGTACTGATCCCAGTACTCAGCTTCATACTCATCAGGAGTTTTATAGCCTATTGAACCGTGAGGA
This sequence comes from uncultured Roseburia sp., assembly GCA_944381595.1. Taxonomy (GTDB): domain Bacteria; phylum Bacillota; class Clostridia; order Lachnospirales; family Lachnospiraceae; genus CAG-303. Next base: position 857 of record CALWLV010000230.1, on the reverse strand, counting down.
AGTCTTGTATTGTACATATTTAGATATTCGAAAATATCTAACTGCAGCTCCTCTAGAGTATGATAAGTTTTTCGGTTTGTAAGATTTTTTTTCAAAAATTTGAAGAAACTTTCACAACAAGCATTATCAAAAGGATAGCCCTTTTTTGAAAATGATTGCACAACGTTAAGGGAATCTAATAATTGTCTAAAAGCAAAGGCAGTGTATTCAGATCCCTGGTCAGAATGAAATATAAGTCCATATCTAATATTTCGAGATTTATAAGCCTTTTTAAAGGCGTTAATTGTAAGCTCTACATCATGGTGCTTGGCTATGTGCCAGCCTATGATTTTTCGAGAGAATAGGTCCATGACAATGCAAAGATAATACCATTTGCCATTGACCTTAATGTAAGTGAAATCACTGGCCCAAACTAAGTTTGGAGCTTTTTGATTAAACTCTTGGTGTAAATGATTATTGCAGCTTCCATTGTCGGTATGTTTGCAGCGACGTGGCTTTTCTGTAGACATCTTTGGAAGATTCATTGAACTCATCAGGCGGTACACTCGTCCAACACTGATGTTTATGCCATAATCACGACCAAGAATATATGTGATTTTATAAGCACCGAGACATTTGTTATAATCAGCTTTTACATTTATCTGGTTTAAGTAATAAAAAAGTCATAACTTTTTGGTTTCAACTCATATTGAAATGGGTTATATCCTAAAGAAAATAAAGGAAAAAATAATCTTGAGTTTCCGCAAACTGCACTAAAAAAATAGATATGTCTACCCAAAGTACCAATCTGCCGATTTTTTGAGAAATTCAGAGTGGCAGTACCGAGAGTAGAGGCACTTTAATAAGCCCCGCCGGAA
>CALWLV010000229.1 GCA_944381595.1 uncultured Roseburia sp. | reverse complement strand
TGTTTTTTGCAAGCACTTTTTGGAGAAAAGTGCAAAATATTTTTGGAGAATGTTGCATCTCCAAATTGGAGAAAGTTGCAAAGTTTTGGCTGGCTGTAGTTAAACCAGCCGAAACATTGCAGACATTATTTAATTGTTACAGCGTGAGGTGTGAAAACGGTAAATCCGGTTCATATTCCTCATGTGCATGTTCCCTGAAATGGCGGAACTCTTCGTTCAGATTTTTATAGTGAATGAAATCACCCAGATATCGTAAATCTTCTTCTGTACGTTTGTGCTCATCCATAAGTTCAAGAAGAAAATCATTCATTTCTTCATAACGAGCTTGAAGATTTTGATATTTATTTTGTTCTTTGATAACTTTATTATTTTTAGCCATTGTTGCCTGCCTCCTGACTGTTGATTCTGGATAGTGTCTCATTAATACTTGATTCCCGTAACCGGTTATTGATTCCGGGGAACAGTATCAGCTCCACATGGTGTGTGAGCCTGCCAATCAGCGCAGTTGTCATGCGCTGGTCATACAAGACATTTACCCATTGTGAAAACTCAAGGTTTGTGTTGAGAATCACCGATTTCTGCTCATGTATCTCGGAGAGATAATCAAACAGAAGCTGGGAACCGGTCCGGTCATAGGGAACGTATCCGAATTCATCCAGTATCAGTATCCGGGCACTGTTAAGCTTCTTTTTCAGTGCAGTGAGACTTCCTTTTGCCTGACTTTCAGAAAACAGGTTGATTAAACCGGCGGTGCGGTAGAATTTTACCGGGATTTCCTTATTGCAGGCGGACATGCCAATCAGTATGGAAAGCATGGTCTTTCCGGTGCCGGTTCCGCCATACATGATGACATTTTTACCGGCATGATAGAAGTCCAGATCCAGCAGACTCTGGAAGCTGATACCTTCCGGAAAATCAATCTCATCCGTTCGGAATTCTTCTGTAAGGTATCTTCTTGGGAATCCGGCTGTATTGAGGTATTTAGCTTTCCTCTTGGCAGTACGGTATTGTATTTCATTTGTCAGAAGATTTAAAAGGTATTCCTGTCGGGTGTCTCCTTTCTGCTCAAGTGCCTGTCCTGCAAAGTTAGTGGACAGTCTGAGCTGTTTGCAGCATTCTGCAATGCTTGTTTCTATATCAGCCATTTGATGCACCTCCCTTCCTCAGGGCAGCATCCAGCATTTTCAGGTCATTTCTGAACGGAATAATCTTCTGCTGTGGCAAACCGACGCAGCCTTCCAACGGAGGCAGAATCGGTACATTTGCGTAGGTGCGCCGGTAAAGGCTCTGCAAACTGTCCGGATCTGTTGCGTTCAGCCGTACTGCTTTGTCAACAGTATTGACAGCACTGGCAAAGCCGGTTCTCTCCGTAAGCTCTGCAAGAACTTTTAGTACACGTCCGCGTTCACTGCTTTCGCAGTTATCCATGTATATCTGCATTGTCCGGGGCATCATGTCATAAATGCCACTGTTGCGCAGGGAACGGGGCTTTCTGGCAATATAGGTAAGATATGGCAGCCAGTCCATTCTTTCGTGTTCATCACCATAAAGGCGCTTATGGCGGACAACTTCATGCATATCCTTATCCATAACAATCACGGCAGATGACGTAATCTTAAGATTTACAACAGACTCACAGAATGCAGGTGATGCGGAATAACGGTGTTTTCCTGCATCAAGGGTAAATTTTCCGTATTTGTCCGTGCGTGCTGTTATGTAAAGTGCAGTATCAAATGGAACAGAAGGAAGTGGCAGTAAGCGTGCCTGGTCTTCTTCAAACAGTTCGCTGATAAAGCGGTTATGGTCATCATCATAATGTTCCCGCTGCATATCGGTTTCACAGCGCCCCAGAAGAAGTCTGTTTTCTTCCGTGAGATTATCAAAGCGTGGCACCGGTACAAGTTCATTGCGCCTAAGATATCCAACCTTGTTTTCCACGTTTCCCTTTTCCCATCCGGATTCGGGATTCATGAATACCGGTCTGATACGGTAATGCTCACAGAAACGTTGAAAACGCTCTGTCACATTTCGGCTGCCTCCTTTAATAACTTTGGTAACAATGGTTCTGGTATTGTCAAACCAGATTTCCGTTGGTACGCCACCAATGTGTTCAAACACGGCAACCAGCCCTTCCAGAAGGCATTCCATGTTTTCTCCATAGTTAAGCTGTAGGAAGCCGCCATTGCTGTAAGGAAAGCTGAGCACAAGGTACTTTGCTTCGTGATGAAGCTTACCATTTTCATAAAAATCAGCCGTTCCGAAGTCGGCCTGTGCTTCGCCCGGATGATGCTCCAGCGGAAGATATCCTGTGGTTCTTTTCAGTTGCAGTTCTTCCTTTTTCGCTTTCACATACAGAGCGACGAGCCGGTAACTGCAGTTGAAATCTTTGGCTTCTGCTTTGAGGCGTTTAAATACCCGTTTAGCTGTGTGCCGTTGTTTTCTGGGTGCAAGCCTGTCTGCCTGCAGCCATTCATCAATCAGCGGTTTGAATGGATTTAGTTTTGATTCGTGTACCTCCTTTGATATGAGTGTTGGAGATGGGCTGTTGAAATCCTCCATATCCACGTATTTTTTGACCGTCTTCCAGTTAAGACCGGTCTCAGATGCAATTTCAGAAATGTTTTTATCTTGCTGATAAAACAGTTGTCTGATATGATGTATCTGATCCATTGTAGTTGACATTCTCCTTTCCTCCTTGTCTTTATTGTTTGGTTTACAACAAAGATAAGGTTAATGGTTCATTGAAATGTCTGCAATGGATCTTTTTATGGAATGGCTCATACTTGGTGGCTACCACACAGGCGCAACACCGTTCCTGAGAGCTTTATGGTGAGTTTTGCAACTTTCGCCAATTTGGAGATGCAACTTTCGCCAATTTCTTTTTGCAACTTTCGGTAATTTTATTTTACAACAAACA
>CALWLV010000228.1 GCA_944381595.1 uncultured Roseburia sp. | reverse complement strand
AAATCTGACTCCACGTCATAGGCATGGAATCGAATTTTGCATTGATTTCATCCGCTGCATAGAACATTGAATTTTTGATAATTTCAGCGGTAATTACACCTTCTGATGCCAATTCTTTGATATTACTTGCATCTATCCCCTGCACTTCTTCCAAGTACCGCTGAATATCCTGAACAATGGGGGCTGCATTATCCAACACTGCATTCAATTCTTCACCTTGCAGTTTCCCGGCTGCCATTGACTGGGTAAGCTGCAACATAACGGAATCAATGCCTTGTGCAGATGTTCCGGCGTTGACAAACTGCTTATTAAGCAATTCAGTAAATGCAATCAATTCATCATTTGAACTGAACGCATCACCCGCTTGCATACCCAACTTTGACACTGCATCAGCAGTTGCCAAATATGAACCCCTTGCGTTTTGTGCTGATGCAAATATTTGATTTTGCAGTTCTTCAACACTTCCACCATCATCAACAATCAATTCCAGTCTTGCAGTAGTCTGTGTCATTGTATCTGATAGTTCAATGGCCTGTTTAACGGTTTGAATTGATGCATACGCAGCAACCGCACCTTTGATTGTGTTCATCAGGTTATCAGCCTGTGAAACACCTTCATTGATTTCCTGATTAAATCTGCCCTGTTCGTCAACATTGTCCCTGATGTATCGTTCTGTTCCGCTTACAGTCTGCGACAATCTCAAATATGCTGCATTTGCCGCAGAAACATCCATGTTCTGCATTGCATTATTCAAGTCATTTTGTGCCTGAATTGCCTGATTCAACTGTCCCCGTAACTGTTCCAGTTCTGCATTTGCCTGATTCGTACCCATATTTACCGGGTTGTGCTCAATCTGTTGAATCCTCTGCTGAATAGTCAATAATCGTTGTTGCATTGTGTTCATGTCCTGAATCGCTGCATCCGGCAATATATCCATACCGCCCGCCGTCTGTGTTATCCTTGCCTGTGTAGTATTTAACTGTTGCATCATGGAATTGGCATTTCGTATCTCCTGCTGAAATCGTTCTGCACCTGATGTACTGAATACATCCAGATTGTCAGACTGCCACTGAACAGGCACTGTTTCCTGCGTCGAAACCGGCGATGACATCTGTGGTGTTCCCATATTAGCCAGTGCGTCGTTTAATTCAATCACCGCCATAGTTGCCTCATTAATTTGGTCTCTTGCTCCTTGCAAGGATGCGGTATCAATATCCGCATTCATTGCCTGCTGCATATCATACATTGCACTCACGGCAAGATTTACAGAATTTATAATTCCATAAAGTATATTGGAAAAATTATCCTGAAGCTCAATTCCTGTCTGTAATATATGTATCACCTGCCTTTCTTTCTCGCCTTTCTTTCTCGCCTTACTTTCTGCCTTTTTCTTTTCCTTTTTATCATTCTCCAGCTTCAATTTAATAGAAGCTATCACAAAGGCCTTTTCTTGTTCGTCCATTTCTAAAAATACGGATGGCAGGATATGAAGTTTTAGAAGGGCATAGTAAGCATAATTTGCTTCCCCATCCCCTTCTTCGATTAGTTTTTTGCTTCTTCCACCTTTTCCTCAAGACCTTTGGTAAATCCATGAAACTGCTGAATCCAGGCACACAATGCCTGATACTCTCCGGGATCATCCACAATAGCATAGAGAAGCTCTTCTGGTGTCATCACGCCATAAGAATCCTGTAACTCCTTATCATATAAATCCGGATAGACTGTAGAAGCGGTAATTACCTTTGCAAGATACAGGGAAGAATTCAGTCTTGGCCGGAATAAATTCGGCTTTCCTTTAACTTGTACTTCCATAGTGCAGTCATCTCTTATGTTCTCATTTTCCTTTGAAGTGATATGCTTGAACTCCCACTCAAGCGGGATTCCGCTTTCATCAGTCAAACTGGTTGTGGGAGCATACCTCTCATTCTCTTTTACGACCTTATTTGCTTTCATAAATTTACTGAATTTTGACATATCTTTGTCCTCTCTTTCTGTTGCGACATCGCAACCATTTATTTTGTATATAAAAAGAGAGCCTGTTTCCAAGCCCTCCTTTATAAATATCCCATTCAAAATTTGGTTTCTTCACCAGTGGTCAGCTTTTCAATCTGTTCAGCCAATCCCTTGACATTTCCGTCCTTGTCAAGTTTGGCATCTGCTAAATCAAGCAGACCCATAACCGCCTTGATGTTCTTTGCCTTTGCACCTGTCAGTGCCTTTTCAACTGCATAGTTTACTTTCAACTGATTCAGTTCAGATTCATACTGTTCCTTGGCTGTTGTATTGGTTGCCTGTAAGTCTGCTATCTGCTGTTTCAGGGTTTCATTGTCCCCTGCTGATGCTTTCAGAGTTTCAAGCTGCCTGTCACGGTCACTGACCTGTGTTTTCAACCCGTCAACCTCTGTTTTCAGATTCTTAATCTCTGTTGCAGATATACCCTTTGCGTTCTCAATGTCATCACCATTGATTTTCATAATGCTGTCAACCTGTTCCTTGGAAAGTCCTAAATCTTCTAACTGTTTTCTTGTCATAATGACACCATCCTTTCAAATACGTTTTTATACGGGGTAACTCCCACATGATTGTTTGGTTTGTTGCGGTTTTA
>CALWLV010000227.1 GCA_944381595.1 uncultured Roseburia sp. | reverse complement strand
CGGCAGGCAAATCTCGACGAGGAGGTGTCACACATTGTTTACGGCAATCAAAAACTGGCTGCACCGGCTGTTCGGAAAAAACGAGGAAAAAGCTGTGCAGCCGGTCAAAACAAAGAAAAAGCTGTCCCGTGCCGACAGAAAGCAGATTGAAGCTGCGATTGCCCGTGCCAACCGCACGGACAAAAAGGAAAAATCGGCGCAGGACAGTATCCCCTATGAACGGATGTGGCCGGACGGTATCTGCCGGGTATCAGACGGCCACTACACAAAAACCATTCAATTTCAGGACATCAACTATCAGCTATCGCAGAACGAGGATAAAACCGCGATCTTCGAGGGCTGGTGCGATTTCCTCAACTACTTCGACAGTTCGATTCAGTTTGAGCTGTCTTTTTTGAACCTTGCAGCATCGGAGGAAACCTTTGCCCGCGCCATCAACATCCCTCTCCAGGGGGACGATTTTGACAGCATCCGCATCGAGTACATGACCATGCTGCAAAACCAGCTGGCAAAGGGCAACAACGGCATTATCAAAACCAAGTATCTCACCTTTGGCATTGACGCGGACAGCATCAAGGCGGCCAAGCCCCGTCTGGAGCGCATTGAGACCGACATTCTCAACAACTTCAAGCGGCTGGGCGTGGCGGCGGAAACGCTGGATGGAAAGGCGCGGCTTGCCCAGCTGCATGGTATCTTCCACATGGACGAGCAGCTGCCGTTCCGTTTTGAGTGGGACTGGCTCCCCATAAGCGGCCTGTCCACCAAGGACTTTATCGCCCCCAGCTCCTTTGAGTTCCGCACCGGCAAGCAGTTCCGCATGGGTAAAAAGTACGGGGCGGTTTCTTTCGTGCAGATTCTCGCCCCGGAACTGAATGACCGGATGCTGGCCGATTTTCTGGATATGGAATCCAACCTGATTGTCAGCCTGCATATCCAGTCGGTGGATCAGATCAAGGCCATCAAGACGGTCAAGCGAAAAATCACCGATCTGGACCGCAGCAAAATCGAGGAACAGAAAAAAGCTGTCAGAGCAGGGTACGACATGGACATCATTCCCTCCGACCTTGCCACCTATGGCAGCGAAGCCAAAAAACTGTTGCAGGACCTGCAAAGCCGCAACGAGCGAATGTTCCTTGTGACCTTCCTGGTGCTGAACACGGCAGACAACCCCCGCCAGCTGGACAACAATGTATTCCAGGCAAGTTCCATCGCACAGAAATACAACTGCCAGCTGACCCGTCTGGACTTCCAGCAGGAAGAAGGGCTGATGAGCTGCCTGCCTTTGGGTCTGAATCAGATCGAGATTCAGCGGGGGCTGACCACCAGTTCCACGGCGATCTTTGTGCCGTTCACCACACAGGAATTATTCCAGAATGGTAAGGAGGCGCTGTACTACGGCATCAACGCCCTGTCCAACAACCTTATCATGGTGGACCGCAAGCTGCTGAAAAACCCCAACGGCCTGATTCTCGGCACACCGGGTTCCGGTAAATCTTTCAGCGCCAAGCGCGAGATCGCCAACTGCTTCCTTTTGACTTCCGATGAGGTGGAAATCCTGGACCCGGAAGCGGAATATGCCCCTCTGGTGGAACGCCTGCATGGGCAGGTCATCAAAATTTCGCCCACTTCCACCAACTATATTAACCCCATGGACCTGAACCTGGACTATTCGGATGACGAAAGCCCGCTGTCACTCAAATCTGACTTCATTCTCAGCCTGTGCGAGCTGATCGTGGGCGGCAAGGAGGGATTGCAGCCGGTGCAGAAAACCATCATCGACCGTTGTGTGCGGCTGGTCTATCAGGACTATCTCAACGACCCGCGCCCGGAGAATATGCCCATTCTGGAGGATTTGTATAATCTCTTGCGGACGCAGGAGGAAAAAGAGGCACAGTACATCGCCACAGCGCTGGAAATCTATGTAACCGGCTCCCTCAACGTGTTCAACCATCGAACCAATGTGGACATCAACAACCGCATTGTCTGCTATGACATCAAGGAGCTGGGCAAGCAGCTGAAGAAAATCGGGATGCTGGTGGTACAGGATCAGGTGTGGAACCGCGTCACCATCAATCGCGCCGCCCACAAGTCCACCCGTTACTACATTGACGAGATGCACCTGCTGCTGAAAGAGGAACAGACCGCCGCCTATACGGTGGAGATTTGGAAGCGATTCCGTAAATGGGGCGGCATCCCGACAGGTATTACGCAGAATGTCAAAGACCTTTTGAGCAGCCGCGAGGTGGAGAACATCTTTGAAAACTCCGACTTCGTGTATATGCTCAACCAGGCGGGCGGAGACCGGCAGATTCTCGCCAAGCAGCTGGGCATTTCCCCGCACCAGCTTTCCTATGTGACCCACTCCGGCGAGGGTGAAGGGCTTTTGTTCTACGGTTCCACCATCCTGCCGTTTGTGGACCATTTCCCCAAGAATACGGAACTGTACCGCATCATGACCACCAAGCCGTTGGACTTAAAAAAGGAGGATGAACAGCATGACAAAGAAAGAAATTGAAAAAGGCGCAGGTCTGCTTCTGGCCGCTGTCAGCGGATGTGAGCAGATGGTGGAACTGCTTCGCGCCGCCGTCCATTACTGCTATGAGCAGGAAAAGACAGCAAAAAATCTCACGCCCAAGGGCTATGCCGGATTTGCCCGGATTCACCATATCTGGACAGAGGGCATACCGGATGTTCCCAAGCTGTTTATTGGCAGCCCGATTCAGGATCGGGACATGGCAAGAGGAACCCTGATGGCGCTTTTCCTGTCCACAACGGT
>CALWLV010000226.1 GCA_944381595.1 uncultured Roseburia sp. | reverse complement strand
AACCCATCCACGTCTGGACGGCGTTGTTGGCGATGTTCTCCAGCGCCTCGACCGTGGCCTTGGTGGCGTAGGTGGCCTCGACGGTGCTCGTGATCGACTGGCTCGTCTGCTCGACCAGGCTCTTGGTGGCGTACTGCTCCGCTATCTCGTCGGTCGTCGAGTACTTCGTCTCCAGCTCGGTCTTCACGGCATTCGCGGTCTGCGAGGCGGTGCTCGACTGGGTGAGGGCCGACTGGGCGTCCTGATAGGCCGACGTTGCCGTGGTCTTCGCCTCGGTCGCCGTCTGGGATGCCGACGTGGAGACCTGCAACGCCTGATCGGCCTTGGTGGCCGCGTTGGACACCGTGGTCTTCACCTCGCCGAGATCCGTGGTGACCTGTTCGACCGTGGCCTTCGTCCCGTCCAGTTCCGACGCGAGATCGGCTGCCTTCTGCGTCACCGCATCCACATCGGAACGCACGCCCGACACGGAATCCTTCACATTTTGAATGCTTTCGCCGGTCTCCGTGCGGAAGGATTCGAGATCGGCGCCGACGGCATCGGCCTTGGCCTGGGCGGCGTCCGCCGCGGCCTTCGCGGTCTCGAAATTGGTTTGGGCCTCCTGACGGACGGCGTCGATGGACGCCTGGACCTCTCCTGCCTCCGTGTCCATCTGGTCGAGACGGTCGTTGATGCCGTCGATCTCCTTCTCGGCCTGATCAACGCCGGCCTGCATCTGTTCGAGCTGCTTCTCGTACTCGGTCTGGGCGTCCTTTATGGAGTTGATCGCCTCCTTATTGGAGTTTGCGGTATTCTGAGCGTTATCGGCCGTGTTCTGCGCGTTGTTGGCGGTGTTCTGAGCGTTATCGGCCTTCTCCGAGGCGTCATTGGCCACCTGTTCGATGTTGCCGATCTGAACCGCCTGATCCTTAGTCGCCTGATCAAGCGCACCGACGGCGTCCAGCGAATGATTGATGTTCGCATTCAGCTCCTGGACGCGTTTGCTCTGCTCTCCGGTCAACGTGTTGATCGGTACGCCAAACGTGTAGGTGGTTTGGCTCGGATCGCTCACGTCGATGTCCATGGCGTTGAGCAACATGTATTCGTCGACGCCGTGAGGAACGCTTCGGATTCGCACCAATTGGCCGGGGACCAATGGCGTATTTCCCTCCTGATACAGAGAAAGATCAATGGCTTTGACCTCGATCGTGGGAAGGATCTTGGATTTGGCTTTCAGATCGGAAGCCGCTTTTTCGACAAGTTCGTTAACGTCGGCAACTTCGCCGAAATCCTCGGCATATTCGACATATCCGTACTTTTCGACAGCCTCCTGATTATACAGGACATCACCCTTCTTGATCAGTCCGGGATACGGACTCTCGTTGTCGGGAAGTCCGGTAAGGTCGATATCGGTGCTCGATTCGGCTTTGTCGTCACTATCCGTGTTTACCGTTGCCGAAGGACGAATCGCGGTGTAAAAATCCGATAGATCCACCGATTTGGTGAAGTCCAGGATGTTGACGCCGAAGTCGACGATCTGGGCGTTGACGTCGACGCATTCCGAGAACAGATCGATGTATCGTTTGCTCCCGGAATGCCGTACGAACAGATAGCCTCCAAACTGATCCAGGATGACATCGGTGATTTCATCAGCGACCGTCGGAAAATCGGAGCTCTCGACCGATATCTGATTCGACGTGGAAAGAACCGCTCCCTCGTTCTTGCCGACGAGGAACTGTTTCGACGAATCCGCATACTCGTTGTACTGGCTGATGTAGAATTCGAACATCCCGTCGATGCTTTCCGGTGCGTATAGGACACCGGATCCGTCTTCGGGATCCCTGATCGTGGAATAAGGCCTAAGACATACGTCGCCAAGATACGACAGGCATCCGCTGCACGTTACCGTTCGTGTTCCATCGAAGTCGTCGTCATACCCGGAAATATAACCATCGAAGAGAATGGTGTTGTCCTGCATGACGAAGACCTGATCGGACAGACTCCGAACCTGAATGTCGTTATACAATGGATGATTCGGAGCCATCGTGAATGAACAGTCCCCGGACGCGTTGATCTGGGCCGACAACGAAATATCCGAGAGCTTTGCCTTGTCCGAAAACGGATCGTGAAGATACCGAGTTCCATACTTGACGACGTACATGTCAATTCACCTTTCCGATGGCGAAACAGTAGAGCCAACGAGTAAGATTCTGATCGGTGTTCTTGTTGATGTAGCAGTCCACACGAGTGGTGTTTGCTTCCACATATCGGAGATAGGCGTCGTTTCGTCCGGAAACGCCACAGGTGATCGCCACCACCGGAGCGCTGGAGAACGCGAACGGAAACTGGAAACCGCTCTGCACAGCACCTGACGCCGTAGTTGCCGCGAAATTGATTCGCGCCCAGCACTCGGCGGTTCCGCTCTTATACTTTCGATAGAACCAGCTTCCGGACTGCCCTTGCTCGGTTATGTAGTCGACGCCAAGCCGATCGAGGATCTTGAAATTATCGTTGATCGGCGTCGGATCGACGAAATCGCTCGGATCGATGATCGACAGGTTCATATTTTCGGTGATGCTGGCCATTACAGATCCTTCCACTCGTAGGAGAGATATACGATATAGTTTTCGAATTGATCCGAGGACATGTCCTCCGGAATCCAGTTGAGATCAGACCACGGTGTCTCGGCGAATTCGGTCCACGTCCTACCGTAGAGCTCTCCCCACTTATAGGGAATCTCATTCGCGTTCATACCGAGCATCGCCAACGAATCCCAACGCAAATCAGCGACGTCCGACCAGCGCTTCGGGTTCTCCCCGCCTTCGGACAGCATCGACCACGACGTTCGGTAGAGACGCGCGGAATTGATGTACAGATCGTTCATCCCTTCGGTGAATAGCACGTCGTTCAGACGCCATGTTCCGGAGGGAACGAAGGCCTCGGTCCCATTCCAGGACACGACAACCGGATTCGAGCATTCGATGACCGGACGAACCGGTTTTCTTCCGCTTTCAAAACTGTACAAATGCCCTCCGATGGCATTCATCCGATATACGCGATCCGCCTTGGATTTGTATGGATCGGCGTCTATCGTAATATTGACGATCCCAACTGTGCCAGGATAGGCGTAATACGAAGAGGCGTAACTGTTCACGGTGAATCGGCCATGATACGTATAGTCGGGGTCCATGGTCAGTTTGTAGTCGAACGACTTGCCGTGAAGGAAATTGCTGATTTGGGTTTTGCGCTCCTCGAAGTCCTCGATGTTCGCTATCAGAAAAGTAAACTCCTGGCTTCGGTTGGAATACGCCACATCCCCGGTCAGAGCGGTGGTCAAATCGATCGAACCGTCTGATCCGGGGATGTCGAGTGTATAGATTTTCGGTTCCGGAGGCGATAGAGTGTACCCATCCAACAGAATCATTCCGAAACGGGTCGCCAGATCGACACCATTCAGGATGATGGTGTTATGAGGTAGGTCTGGGTAACTCATGCCAACCGTCCTTTCCTTGACAATGCTCCGAGTTTCTGGTTCATCGGCTTGGCGATGGTGCTGGCCAGTTTCTTGCCGTCGACGTAGACCGCGGTTTCCTGGGATTCCACGGCCGAGGCGTACTTCGACATGTCACCACGCAGCTGTCCGATTGCGGATGCCACGTTTTCGTTGCTATTTTGAATTCGTCGATAATAATCGTCCATCATCTGGATCTCTTCGCCACGGACATTACGCAGCGACAGGTTCTTGATGCCGAGACTCATACCGTCGAGCACGCCGTTGCTGAGATTGAGCGAACGACGCATCGAAAGATCCACCACAGGAGTGATACTGGTCTGAATGTTCGACAACGACGATTTCAAACCGGCCGTTGCGCTGTTCGCCATGCTGGACGAAGTTCGTTCAACGGATCCGGTAAGTGAGGCCAGACCGTTGACGAAGCCCTCAGTGGCGTAAGCGCCGATCTTATAGAAGACCTTCGATGGCGAATTCTCATCCAACACGGCCTGCGCGGCCTCGACGGCGGCGTCGGCCATCGCCGATGCACGAACCGACGCGGCGTATGCCGAACTGGAGATGCCGTTCGCGAATCCCTGAGCCAGATATGAACCGGCGGTGTAGAACGAACCGTAATAGCCTCGAATGCTCGATACGGCGCTGCTGATGGAAGACGACAACGCGGTTCCAATGCCGTCAGCTCCGTTTCTGATGCCGGACTTCAGATTCTTCATCAAAGTATTACCAG
>CALWLV010000225.1 GCA_944381595.1 uncultured Roseburia sp. | reverse complement strand
GGGTCAGGCCCACCTCCAAGGACACCAAGTACCACAAGGGCGACAAGGTGACCTTCGAGGGCGCGCACTACGTGTGCAACAAGAACAACGTCGTCACGTCGCCCGCCGAAGACCAGAAGTCTTGGATCAGGCAGGACTAGAGGCGTACCCGCAGCACTGGAAGAAAGTCGAGGAGTAGAGCATGGCGCAGAACGCATACCAGCCATACAGTCCGTATCAGCAGCCCCAGTACGGGCCTTACCAGAACATGTACGCATGGCTGGGTCAGCCCGTGCAGGAGCAGATGCCCGTGTACGGCTACAGAACGCAGAATACGGCCATTCAGAAGACTCCCGCCATGTCGGGTCGCGTCGTGTCCCAAGAGGCCGAGATTACGCCTCAGGAGGTTCCTATGGACGGTTCGTTCAGCTGGTTCCCCATGGCTGACGGCTCGGCGGTGATCGGCAAGCGATGGAACTCGGACGGAACCATCCAGACGGTCCGGTACGCGCCGGAGGCCACGGAGCCGCAGCGGCCCGTCGACGCCGTCCCGGCATACGTGTCCGACATCTCTTCTAGGCTCGACAGAATCGAGGGAATCCTGACCCAGCGTGCCCGCAGGGCGGTGAAGAAGGAGGCATCCGATGCCTAGCATGAGGGACTTGGCCCTGAATATCATCGCCGGCAACCCCGGCATATCTGGAAACCCCAACGCGCAGCAGATGATAGACGTCATCAGGCGCGGGGACTCGGCTCAGGGCGAGCAGATAGCCCGCAACCTGTGCCAGACATACGGAATCACGCCGGAGCAGGCCGTCGAGCAGGCCCGGCGCATGTTCCGCTTCTAGAATCCGCACCGTTCCCGAGTGTACATAGGGGACGGCGGAGATATGTAAGCTCCGAATTGAGGAGAATGTGGAATGTTTAATTCCAACGCGCCGTCCGTGGCTGACATCGCTGCGGTTACCGGCAACAACGGCTGTAACGGCTATGGTGGATGGGGCTACGGCAACGACCTTTGGGCGATTATCATCATCTTCGCCCTGTTCGGCGGCTTCGGTCGCGGGGGCTTCGGCTTCGGCAACGGCGGGTGCGGGTGTGATAGCGCCTGTGCGACCGTCGGCGATGTCGAGCGCGGCTTCAACCAGCAGAACACCAACCAGCGCTTCAACGGACTCGACCAAGGTCTCTCGCAGCTCGGATATGCCGACCTTCAGCAGTTCTCCAACATCTCGAACGGCCTTTGCCAGCTCGGCTACCAGACTCAGGACGCCGTCAACGGCGTGTCCCGCCAGCTCGCCGACTGCTGCTGCGGCATCGAGCGCAGCATCGACAGCGTCAACTTCAACATGTCTCAGGGCTTCGCGCAGCAGAGCTTCCAGAACCAGCAGTGCTGCTGCGAAATCAAGGAGGCCATCAACGACTCCACCCGCGCCATCACCGACCAGCTGACGGCGTTCCGCATGGAGGACAAGAACGAGCAGATTGCAGAACTCCGCTCTCAGGTGCAGGCCCTCAACCTCGCCCAGTCTCAGGCGAACCAGAACCAGTACCTCCTCGGCAGACTTCAGCCGAACCCCGTGCCCAGCTATCAGGTCGCGTCCCCGTATGCGACCTATGCGGGCTGCGGATGCTACGGATCCCAGTCCTGCTGCTGCTAGGTAATCGTCTTATTGGGGGGCCGCAAGGCCCCCCTCTGTCCCTGAAAGGGGTAACTGATGATTGAGGTTTCCAACTCCACAGAACAGACCGTACAGCCCAACCAGTCGGCGGTCTTCGACACGAATATCCTGAAGACGGGGTGCGACACGTCCCACCGCCTGAGCAGTGGCGTCGTGACGCTCCGTGCCAAGTGCGCCGTGTACGAGGTCCACTTCTCCGCGAACATCAGCTCCACCACAGCCGGTACGGCCCAGCTCGCCATCTCGCTCGACGGCGAGCCGCTCCCCGAGACGACCATGATTAACACCATCGCCACGGCTGGCGACCCGGAGAACGCGGCCACGTCTACGCTCGTGCGCACGGACGGGTGCTGCTGCGGCAGAATCTCCGTGACCAACACGGGCACAAACCCGGTCGTAATCAGCGCGAACCCGTCTCTTTTCGTGAAGAGGGTGTGCTAGATGCATATCGAGAACATGCACCGAATGATGGAGGAGCTGTCGGAGTACATGTGCTCCCACAAGGACGACATCGACCCGCAGACCATGGGGGCCATTGCCGACATGCTGAAAGACCTCGCGTGCGCCACGAAGGAGTGCCAAGAGGCGAGGTACTACGAGTCCGTGAGCCGCGCCATGGAGTCCTACGGCGAGAACCCGCGCATGGGCTACAACCCGAACAGGGACTCGCGCGGAAGGTACTCGCGCGGATACACAGGCCCGGTCACGTATGCCGACCCGTCCGACGACCCGACACCGGACGGCCAGCGCATCAACCACAGGCTTGTCGACGACAGGCCCGGATACATGCCGATGTCGATGGTCCCATCTGAGCGCATGCGCTACGACCAGCGCGACATGGACGAGGAGTACGACCCTCGCTACGGCAGGACGTTCAACGACTACCGGAGGGCCAAGCGCCACTACACGGAGACGCACTCCGACTCCGACCGCCAGAAGATGCGCGACAGGACCAACGAGCACGTCATGGAGACGATGGCAACCATGCGCGAGATGTTCGACGACGCCGACCCCGAACTCAAGAAGCGCATGAAGGCCGACATGGTGAAGCTCACTCAGGAGATGTCGGTCTAGCATGGACGGGTTCGACATGAACGGCGTGTCGTGGCGGGTCGTCCGTGTCTCCCCCGGCGACCCCGTCCTAGTGGATCGGACCGGAGCGATGACGGTAGCCACGACGGACCCGTCGACCCTGACGGTGTACGTATCGTCTGAGCTTGGGGGACGGTTCCTAGGACGGGTTCTCGTCCACGAGATTGCGCACTGCGCGATATTCAGCTTCGGACTCGTGGACGACATTCACAGGATGTGCCACCCGTCGTATTGGATAGAGGCGGAGGAGTGGGTGTGCAACTTCCTCGCCGACTACGGCACCATGGTATTCGACGCGGCTTACTCGGTGCTCGGAGACGACGCCGTGTCGGTCGTCCCGCGCGAGTACGAGAGGATGGTCGCTTAGGATTGGGGGTGACACATTGCAACAACAGGAAATGGTCGGGATGCTCATGGGCATGGTCCCGCAGCTGATCATGATGGTCCTTTCCGGCATCGTCGGATGGCTCGGGGGAAAAATCAAGGGAGCCGCGAAGGAGCGCGAGGAGGCCCGCAACAAGAGCACCCGCGAGCGCGACGAATCGCGCTCCATACAGCGCCTTCTTCTGTACTACCGCCTGCACGACCTCTTCGAAGAGTACGTCGTCGGGGGAGCGGACATCTCGTCAGCCGACAAGCACGAGATAGAAGAGGTCTACAACTACTACCACAACCTCGGCGGAAACGGCGAGGGTTCGAGAATGTACAAGGAGCTTATGGCTCTCAAGACAACGTAGGGAGGTTCACATGGACAACGGATACATCCTGCCCGACAAGGTCTACAAGGTTCTGAAGTGGGCGGGGGTCATCGTGTTCCCCGCCCTCGCCACGTTCGTGGGGACCGTGGCCCCCGCGTGGGGCATGGAGCCCGCGCTCAGCGACGCCATCGTGACCACGCTCAACGCCGTCGGCACGCTCTTCGGAGCCGTGCTCGTGGTGAGCGCGGCTACCGCCAAGCCCGAGGGCGGCGAGTGATGGGCTACGAGATAAAGCAGCTCTGGGCGAGGCGCGACCGGTACACCGCCGGGGGCAACTCCAAGAAGTACATCGTGGTCCACAACACGGCATCGACGGCTTCTGCGTACGACGAGGCCCGCAACCTGCACAACAACCCCGGCCGGTCGAGCTTCCACTACACGCTCGACGGCGAGGACATCTACCAGTGCGTCCACGACTACGACACCGCTTGGGCCGTCGGGAAGTGGTCCGGCACCGTCGCGTACATCCGCAACAACGAGAGCATCAGCATCGAGGTGTGCAGCCCCGGCACCGAGTTCACGCAGGCGGAGAAGGACCAGCTCAGGTGGCTCGTCCACGACCTCATGTCCGCCTACGGCATCCCTGCTTCCCGGGTAGTGCGCCACTGGGACTGCCATTCCGGGCGCAAGGAGTGCCCGAAGTTCTACGCGGGCTCCAACAACGCCGCGTGGACGAAGCTGCACGCATACATCACCAGTGGAGAGGAAGACGAAGTGACCGACAAGGACATCGCCAAGATCGCTCAGGAGGTCTGGAACTACCAGATAGGCTCCGAGGGCAAGATGCACTACAACAACACGCCCGCATGGCAGCACCTGAGCTTCGCGCACTACGACACGGCGCGCCTGTATCAGGGCATGACCGACACCAGCGATCCGACGGGTCGCGACGTGAAGATGGACGACCACGACCACATCAAGTGGCTGGCGGCAGGTCAGGCGAAGCAGAACGAGGTTCTGGACTCAATCGTCGAGACGCTTGCGTCCATCAAGGGCGAGGTCGAAAGCCTCAAGGCGAATAAGGCAGAATAACGACAAGTCCCCCTCTCGGATTCGTTCCGGGAGGGGGACTTTTACTTTCAACTTTTTTACCAAAAAAATGTTGACACTGTTCGTAATAATGATAAAGTAATTGCCAGTTAATCCTTTTGGAGGATAACACGGAAGGAGGGTTGCCACCAATGCCACTTCGCGGACGACTTTGCGAGAACATCCGCACGCTTCGCAATGAGCACGGCGAGACGCAACGCGATCTTGCCGACGCAATCGGCGTACGCCAGACGGCTGTGTCCAAGTGGGAGCACTCGGGGCGCATGAACCTCGAGAACGCCATCAAGGTCGCTGACCACTACGGCGTATCGCTCGATGAGCTCTCCGGCAGGGATTTCTCCTAGCGCGGCAGTCCCGCCCGGTGCCTGCTTGTCATCCACATCGCCTCCTTTCCGCTAGCAGGCACCGAGCGGGACTTCCCGCGAGGACTTTGAGAACCGCATACGGGCGACACGGAAGTGTCTTTCAGATTCACCTACAGGGCCGGAAGGCGCTTAGGTGCCGTCCGGAAGGGCGGGAGGCGCACTCGGAAGAGCCAGCGCCCGAACCATTTCCCGGTTCGTCCGGGGCGGCGAGACGTGAGAGCCGCGCGACCGGCAGAGGTCGCAATATCCACGTCAGGTATCCCGCACGGGGCGGCAGGCACCATTCCACCTGCTTCATTGGTGTCTCATCTCCTTTCTCCCTGTGCATAGACGGCTGCTGCATTCCGGGGGCTTCTCCTTTCACCCCGGCCTTCGCCTGCCGTCCCTTGCGGGATACCGCTTTCGCGGGATGGAGCAGCGGCTGCTCGCTGGGCTCATAACCCAGAGGACGGGGGTTCGAATCCCCCTCCCGCGACCACGGAGAGGTGCCGGAACGGTAAACGGAGCGGGTTGCTAACCCGTAGAACCCACTGGGTTCCGCAGGTTCGAGTCCTGTCCTCTCCGCCAGCGGATGCATGGCCGAATTGGTAAAGGCAGCTGCCTAGAAAGCAGCCGGTTGCGAGAGCGCCCGGGGGTTCGAATCCCTCTGCATCCGCCATTGGGCTCATGGCGCAACGGTTAGCGCAGGGGACTCATAATCCCTGGGTTGCAGGTTCGAATCCTGCTGGGCCCACCACAGGCGGTTGGTGTAG
The DNA here is from genome assembly GCA_944381595.1 of uncultured Roseburia sp. Classification (GTDB taxonomy): domain Bacteria; phylum Bacillota; class Clostridia; order Lachnospirales; family Lachnospiraceae; genus CAG-303. The sequence continues at coordinate 32,784 of CALWLV010000225.1, read as the reverse complement.
TGGTAGCACGGCGGTCTCCAAAACCGCAAGCGGGGGTTCGATTCCCTCACTACCTGCCATACGTTCCCGTTAGTTCAGCGGCAAGAACGCCGGACTCTGGCTCCGGAGACATCGGTTCGAATCCGGTACGGGAAGCCACATGCCCCCATAGCTCAATAGGACAGAGCGCCGCCCTCCTAAGGCGGTAGTCCCCGTTCGAATCGGGGTGGGGGCACCATTCAAACAGGAAGGAGATACATTGCTAATTTCAGAGTTTGCTCCAAGCAAATGCGACTTCGTCATCGTCAATAAAGATGGCGACTACGTCGATCTTGGGAAACCGATCGACGTCACACTCGATTGCGATTTCTTCGCGTTCAATCGGAAAATCAACGCAACGCTCGCTATCCCAGCGGTATGCGGGAAAACAGGAGCTGTCGACCGCTTGATTAAGAAGCATTTGCTTGACAATCGCCACCTGTACTCCATGGGCTCCATGCCGCACGCCGACAAAGTCATCCTCCACGACCCGGCAGTCGTCGTCTACTGGAAGGACGGCACCAAGACCGTCGCGAAGGCGCAGAACGAGAAGTACGACCCTGAGAAGGGCCTCGCGATGTGCTTCGTGAAGAAGATGCTTGACGTGAACGGCAAGACCCTCACCGTGTTCAACAAGCTGCTCAAGGAGGCCGATGCCAAGTGACGTTCATGGTATTCGGCTCCGTGGCGATAATCGCCGGACTCGGACTCGCCGCAGCATCGGCGTCAAAGGCGAAGAAGTACGACAGCCGCGCTGAGAACGCTGCCGATCGATTCGACGAGCGAGTCTACAAGAACACGGCGAACGCGCTGCGCGGCGCGTCAAAGGGTTGCGCCTGCCTCGCCTTCGTAGGTGCGGTCTTCGTCGGCATGTCCTGCTTCTACTCTCAGGACATCGGAGAGGCTGTCGTCCTCCGCAACCTCGGCGGCTCCATCGCGGGCCACACGACAGAGGCCGGGTTCCACGCGAAGGCACCTTGGCAGGACGTCCTCACGTGGGACATCCGCAACCGTCAGGTCAACTTCTTCAAGGACTCAGAGTACAAGTACGACGGAGGATCCTACACAGGTGCCGAGGTGACCATCAACGACGCCTCCGGCACAAAGGCCAACATCGACGTTCAGGTCATCTACTCCATCGATGCCGACAAGGTCGAAGACCTCTACGCCGAGTACGGCACGCAGGAGGCGTTCGTCACGAACTACGTGAGCAACGACCTGCGGGCAACCGCGCGAGAGGTAGCCGGACAGTTCGACACGATCACGCTGCTCACCGACCGAGCGAAGTACACCACGGCGATTCAGGAATCTCTGAACGAGCAGTGGGAGGGCAACGGCGTCATCGTCGAGCAGGTTCAGGTTCAGGACATCCGCTACGCCGGCTCCATCACCGACGCCTACGCGGACGCCCAGAGCGCCGAGGTCGCGAAGCAGAAGGCGCAGAACGCTCAGGAGACCGCCAAGGTCGAGGCGGAGACGAAGCGCATCGAGGCTGAAGGCGAGGCCGAGGCGAACCGTGTGCTCACCGAGTCGCTGACGCCAGAGGTTCTGCAGCAGCAGTACTACGACGCGCTGAACACCGCCGCAAAGAACGGCGGGCTCATCGTGGTGCCCGAGGGGTCGCAGCCTATCGTAGGGACGAACTAGCGATGTGGCGATACGACCCCAGAATCCCTCAGTTCCTGCTGCTGCTTCTAGTGGCAGCAGTTCTTCTTCTCACGATCAACCACTAAGGAGTGAATATGGAACCTGATTACAAGCACGAGGGCAAGCAGCTCCTTCTCCGCGCGCTCACCGCTATGGTCGAGAACGTCGAGATGTCCACTGCCAAACTCACCAACACGGACCATGACTGAGAGATCCACCACTACAACTGCTACGTCGATTTCGACGGCGAGGACATCGTGAAGGTGTACATGGCTCTCGTGTCCGATGCCGAGGACAACAAGAAGGTTGCGGCCGACGCCATTTCCAGCGGAATCTCCGACGCTCTGCTCAAGAGCATCATGAGCAACTAAGAAACAGAAAAAGCCCCTGCAACTGCTGGAACGGGAGCGGGGGCTTCGACCTGAAAGGAGGTCGATATGAGTGTATCAAACGCCATAATCCGCCAGCACGGCGGTTACATCGCCGCGAGCGAAGACGACAGCGACGAGATGAGGGCAGGACGCCTGAAGTACTTCCTCCCAAAAGGCCGCAGGCAGGGCAGGCTCATCGCTCCGGAGTGGTTCGACCAGTGGTTGGAGGCCGGAATCAATGGCTAGCATCGAGAGGCTAGAGTTCTTCATCCCAAGCAACCGTCAGGGCAAGAACGGGCGCAAGAAGGGCATGGACGGCATGAACGAGATCGTCAAGCAGTCCCGTGCCAACAGCTCTTGGGCGAACATCCGCAAGGAGGCAAACGAGATGCACTGCGCGGCCTACGCCCGTTCCGCCATGAGGACCGCTGGGTGGAAGACGTGCGACTGCCTGCACACCGTCATCCTCGAGTTCATCGAGCCGGACACGAGGCGCGACGACGACAACATCTTCGCCGGTGCGAAATACGTCCTCGACTCCCTGTGCAAGCCGCAGGTAGGGGATAAGCGCACCATCCACAAGAACGGGTGCGGCGCGATTCCCGACGACGACCCGATGCACGTTTGCCTGCTGTGCAAGCGCGGCAAGGAGGACAGGAACAACCCCGGCATCAAGGTGACCATCTACAGGGAGGCCGAGAATGGCTGAGCCTTTCGAGAGGATAACGGTCCCGGATGGCGACCGCGCTGCGTGGCTCGACGTCCGCAGGAAAGGCGTGGGAGGCTCAGACGTCGCCGCCATCATGGGCCTCTCGAAGTACCGCAGCCCCTATGAGGTATGGGCCGATAAGCTTGGGCTCGTCTCATCTCCCGACCTTTCCGACAACAGCGCCGTCCAGTGGGGCAACATCTTGGAGCCGGTCATCGCCGACCACTACAAGTCTCTTCACAAGTCGACCGTAGTGAAACCCGGCTCGTGCGTCATGAGGAGCCTGAAGCGCCCTTGGGCTCAGGCGTCACTCGACTACGAGATATATGTTCCAGGACTCGGCAACGGCGTCCTAGAGATCAAGACGGCGGGCTCTCGCTCGTCCGCAGAATGGGACGAAGGCGTGCCGGTCTACTACCTCACGCAGGTCATGCACTACATGAGCGTGACGGGTTGGCAGTTCGCAGACGTCGCCGTGCTCATCGGCGGTCAGGACTACCGCGAGTACCGCATCATGCGCGACAAGGACGACATCGATTCTGTCGAGCAGGCCGTCGACTGGTTCTGGCATCTCGTGGAGACGCGCGAGGAGCCGGAAATCCTCGGGATTGGCCGAGAGGGCAGCGCCCTAATCGAACGTTACGGCGTCGGTGAGGGGGATGCCGAGTGCGACGTCGACCCCGACGACCTCGAGTCTTGGATCACGTACAGCAACCTGCTCAAGTCGACCAAGGCAACGGTAGCCATGTACGCCAACCGCCTCAAGGAGCGCATCGGGGACGGAAAGTCCATCACATGCCCGAGCGGCAAGGTCGTATGGGTAAGGTCCAAGTCCAAGAAGTTCGACGAGAAGGCGTTCCGCGAGTCTCACCCGGACCTCTACGAGGAGTTCTGCGATGAGCGCGAGCGCGACATGGGCATCAGGTTCTACGAGAGGAAGAAGTGATGGGAGCTATTCAGAAAGCTGCCGAGCAGCAGAATATCGAGAGGAAGTCGGGAGGGTTCGAGCCCCTTCTCAAGCACTACTGGCCGCGCATGGCAGCTGTCATGCCGAAGCACATGAGCGCCGAGAGGATGTACCAGCTCGCGCTCTCGACGTGCAATCAGACGCCCGAGCTTTCGGAATGCACCCCGGCCTCAGTTCTCGGGTGCCTCATGAAATGCACGGCACTCGGACTCGAGCCGAGCGCCGTGGACGGGCTCGGTAGGGCCTACATCCTCCCGTACTACAACAAGAAGACCAACCACAAGGAAGCCCAGCTCATCATCGGCTACAAGGGCATGATCGACCTTGCCCGACGCTCTGGTCAGATTGTCGACATAAGCGCCAGAGCCGTCCACGAGGGGGACTTCTTCGAGTACGAGTTCGGAGTCCACGAGGACATCAGGCATATCCCCAGCCCGGATTACGACGGCGCGCAGCCGCTCACACACGTATACATGGTCGCCCACTTCAAGGACGGAGGGCACTACATCGACGTCATGACCAAGAAGGAGGTCGACGCCGTTCGTGCCCGCTCGAAATCGTCTAAGTACGGACCGTGGGTCACTGACTACGAAGCTATGGCTCGCAAGACGGTAATCCGACGCGCATTCCCGTACATGCCTGTGAGCGTGGAGGTCCAAGCCGACGTCGTCAGCGACGAGAGGACTCCGATCGTGAACGATTCGAGCGACGGTCCGCTGTTCGAGTTCATGGACGACTCGCCCGAGCCGCCCGCGAACGTAGACCCAGAGACCGGGGAGATTCAGGAGGAAACCGATGACAAGCAAAGTGCCTAGCATGACCGACGACGCGCGCCGCGAGAACCTGAAGAAGGCGCTCGAGGCGCGTCTAGAGAGAGTGGCTATCAAGAACGCCCTCAAGTCCGGGGCCAAGACGCCTGAGTGGGCGCTCGAGCAGGACGCGGCGCAGCGCATGTACGTCAAGCAGTTCCTGCGCGCGCTTCCGGGCATCGGTAACAAGCGCGCGGACCAGATCATGGCAGAGCTGAAGATCCCGGAGTGCCGACGCATCAAGGGACTCAGCGCTGGCATGCGCGACAAGCTGCTTTGGAGGGTCGCGTAGTGGCAATCAACGTGTACGTGGGGGCCGGTAACCTCACGAGGGACGCGGAGCTGCGCGTGCTGCCCAGCGGCACCCATCTCATCGAGTTCGGAATCGCGGTCAACGAGCGCAGGAAGAACCAGCAGTCAGGCGAATGGGAGGACGACCCGGTGTTCCTCGAATGCGTGATGTACGGACAGCGCGCCGAAAAGCTCGCGCAGTACCTCGCCAAGGGGACGCGCGTCACGGTGCAGGGACGGCTGCGCTGGGACTCGTGGACCGACAGGGAGACGGGCAAGAAGCGCTCGAAGGTGGACGTCGTCGTGAACGACCTGCTGTTCATGAGCCGCAGCGACTCCGGAGCGGCACCGAGCGGACCGAACTACGGGTCCATGCCAGCGCCTCCGCAGAACGTCGTGCAGGCACCTCCTCAGGTCCAGCAGGCTGTGAACGATACGTTCTCGTCGGCGACTCCGTTCAACAGCCCGTATCCGGGAGGGAACTACCCGCAGCAGCAGGAGTCAGCTCCCGAGGTTTGGGATACCGATATCCCATTCTAACGTCTCATATTAATTGGACAATACAATGAAATACTACAGCGTTTTCAGCGGGGTTGAGGCCGCGACGCTGGCGTGGGAGCCGCTCGGGTGGGAACCGCTTCTATTCTGCGAGATAGACGAGTTCCCCTCGGCGGTTCTCAAACATCGCTGGCCGAACGTGCCGAACCTCGGCGATATCACGAAAATCAACTGGAAGAAAGCGGTGAAGACCTATGGAAAGCCTGACCTCGTCGTCGGAGGAAGCCCTTGCCAAGCGTTCTCGATAGCTGGTTTGAGGGAGGGTCTAAAAGACCCAAGAGGCAACCTCATGCTTGAATGGCTTCGAGTAGTAGACGAGGTTAAGCCAGAGTTTGCATTGTGGGAGAACGTGCCAGGAGTCCTATCTGACAAAACCGGGGCATTCAGAACTCTTCTTGATTCACTCCAGAGTCTAGGATATATTATAGATATGGATATCCTAGATGCACAACATTTCGGAGTAGCACAAAGAAGAAAGAGGGTGTTTGTCTTAGGATGGCGGGTAGAAACTTTACTCAAGAGGAAGACGAGTACATCAGGAGCCATTACGGCTCAGATTCTGGGAAAGATATTGCTAAGCACCTTGGAAGGTCTATTAGCGGAGTCAGAAAAAGAGCGTGCAAGCTCGGATTGTGCAGAAAGCTCAAGAGATGGACTCCTGAAGAGGATGAAATCATTCGGTCTTCGCACGGAAGAAGACTTGCTGATGTGGCTAAGGAGCTTGGAAGGGGAGAAGGGGAGGTTAGCGCTAGAGTTAAAAAACTTGGCTACTCCTCTTGGTATGAAATCAAGGGATATGCTGGATACGGAGGCTACGAGTGTATTCGAAAGGATGGAAAACGAGAGGTCCTTCACAGAGCTGTTATGGAGGACCATATCGGGCGAGACCTCAGATGGGATGAATGCGTACACCACATCGACCTCGACAAATCTAACAACTCGATCGAGAATCTTCATCTGTTCAACAGCAGGTCTGATCATCGCAAGGCTCATGTCTCACTGGAAGCAGTTGGATCGCGTCTACTGCAACGAGGGGTTATATATTTCGACGCTTCTGAAGGAGTTTACAAGCTATGCGATACGGGAGAATGAACGAGCTGATCTCTTCAATGGATTTGATGACATTCTCGCTTATATCGGGCGAGAAGCCGAACGTCAAGAAAAGATTATCAGAGACTTTGGAAACGAGTGTGGACGAGAAATACAACTTGAGCCCGAGAGCCTGCCGTGGAATCCTCAATCGAGCCGAGAGAAGAGGCAAGAGCTTGCCGGACGTGCTGAGGGAGGCGCTCAGTCGGCAGGCTTCAAGTTCCATCAGGGAGCGGGAGCCGGAAACATAGGCTACGAGGAGGAGGACTCCTCGACGCTCACCGCCGACTACCACAACCCCGACGTCATGTGCATGACCGGATGGCAGGCGAACTCCATGGTGAGCGACGAGATAAGCGGCACCCTGACCGCCCACGAGGCGAAGGGTGGGTCGTTCATAGTTAGGAAGATGACAAGTGAATGCGTACCTTCTCAGGATGCGTGCGGGATGCGCAGGGGGTGGCAAGGGACCGTTGATACAGGAAGAGGTTAGCGGGACGCTCGCGACCACGAACGAGCAGACCCTTTTCCAACCCGTCGGGTTCGCCGCAAACCAGCGCGACGAGGTCAGGCTGCAGGGCGGGGACGGCGATGTCACAGGTGCCGTCCCCGCGAACATGAGCGGCAAGCAGATAAACGGCGTGGTTCAGGACTACATAGTCCGCCGCCTCACACCTCGAGAGTGCGAGAGACTGCAGGGCATGCCCGATGACCACACGAAGATCCCGTATCGCGGGAAACCGGCTGACGAGTGTCCGGACACTCCGCGATACAGGGCCATAGGCAATTCGATGTGCGTGAACGTGATGCGGTGGATAGGGGAGAGGATCCAAAAGGTTGATGACGAGCTACGAACCTAGCAGCGGATGGAACCTGCCGCCCGGGTGCTTCGAGGACGCTATCGACCGGGTGATTGGAAGCGTCTGCGACATCGACCCCGGTTGCCCGGTCATGTCCCATATCAGGTACCGTGGCCTCGACCTCCACAGCGCCAAGAGCTGCCTGATGTGCGAGGACCCGTGCCCGTACGTTTGCAACGAGTACCCGTTCATGGCGCAGGCGTACCCGCTCCAAGGGGACGGTACGGAGTGAAGAGCGCGGTGGAGTGCTGGACGTGCGGGCGTTGCGCGTACGTCCTGCCTCCCGGCTTCACCAGCGTCCCCGAATACTACTGCACGCAATTCAATATCGAGGTTGAGCCGGACGACGCATGCACGATGGGTTGTGTAGGGGTGCCGTTCCAAGCGGTCCTCGACAACGACCTCGTGACGCTGTCTGCCCACCCTCAGGACGGGACGGCGATGTATGACGGCTAGAGAGTTCTTCTGCGCGGCCCGAGACGCCGTCCAGAGGATAACGACCTACGACCAGAGGCTCGAGGCGAAACGCGAGCTTGCGGTCATGAAGGCTCGGCGAGAGGGGCCGAGCGGACGGGGCGGCGTGACCGACCCGAGCAAGAGGATAGACGACCTCATCGACTTGGAGCTCGAGTCCGAGCGCGAGCTTATCGCCGACCAGCAGCTCGCCCTCAGGGCGTCCCGTGTGCTGGAAGGCTACGCGAACGTCGACGAGAGGGGAGCGACGGTGCTGCGCATGCGGTACCTGCGCCTCATGCCGTGGGCGAAGATCGTTGAGGAGGAGAACCTGCCCTACGACATCCTGCGGACCGCCGAGTCCGTCGCGTTCGACCGCATCGACAGCGAGGGAATCGCCTCGATCGAATCAGGAAACCTAAACATGACGGGAGCTGAATAAATCTTATGGCTTACCAATACGACACGACACATAACGCGAGCGGCGCGGTCGACCCGACGCCGCAGCCGATCTTCATGCAGGAGGAGTACCGGTCGCGCAAGCGACTCATGGACTTCAACAAGGCCGTCATCGGCATGGCCAAGGCGCTCAAGATTCAAGTCCTCACGCGCATCGAGCTGCGGGACAACGAGACCGGCGTGGAGCTCCGCTGGAACAATGAGCGATAACTGCCAAATTGCAGAGAAGCATGCCATGAATGCGCTCGACCAGCTCGCGAGGCTGTCAAAGATGAGCGCGAGGACCGTCGCCCAGAACAGGCTCATAGAGGTCGACAGGCAGACGGTCCTCTACTGCATAGACCTCCTCAAGAAGTCGAGCGCCCATTGGCAGAGACGCTTCGAGAACGAGAGCAGGCGGCTCAAGACGTGCCAGACGTCCCTCTCGGAGCTTTCGAAGGGAGCCCGTGAATGAGAGAGTGGGAGGTCGAGGAGCACCGCGCGTACATCAAGCACATGGCGCGCATAGCGGCGCGCGGTGCCTCAAGGGACGCGATGAGGACGCATTTCCCCAGCGCGTCACTAAGGGAAATCGACTACGCGAGGAAACTTGCGAAGAGAAGGAGCATGAGGAAATGACGGGAATCGAGAGGCTCGCCGACATAGTGAACGACGGGCCGTACAGCGGCGGGATGATACACATCTCCGTGCAGAAGCTGCGGGAGATCTGCGAGCAGATAGAGCGCGAGGTCGACGACATATCGGGAAGGGACTCTGACGTCCTCGCGTGGGTCGAGAAGAATGGCGGGCTGGAGGCCGTCAAGGAGCGCACGATGCCCGAGGAGATGAGCTGGCCGTTCTACGAGGATGGGGAGCCTGTGCGCCTTGGGGAGCACTGGCAGCAGGATGGATACGACTGGTCAATCACGAGCATCGACAGCATCGAATTCGCCGAAGACGGGGTTCGCTTCGAAAACGAGTACGCCGACGCGTTCTACCGATACGGCGAGCGCGTCAAGCGCCCCGCGCCCAAGGTGCTCGACGCGGACGGGGTGGAGATTCGCGTGGGGGACACGGTGTACGAGATCGATGGCACCGGCCACGCCTACAAGGTCGTGGGTATACGCGTCGGCGACGGCGACCCTCTTACACCTACGGTCGTTACGTGCGACGAGGGAGACGGGACGAGCGAGCACTTCCTGCCCGGTCAGCTCACCCACGAGCGCCCCGACAGCTGGGAGCGGCTTGAGGCGGACGCGGGCAAGAATCCCTTCGACTACTGCAAGGACGTCGGACACAGGCTCGATACATGCGAGAACTCCGAGGCCTACAAGGCCCGCGACATCGTGCGCCGTGCCAAGAAGCTGGCGGGGGTGAGCGAGTGATGGAACTGCAAATCAAGATGCCGGTCCCCCGACCGTGCGTGGTCAGGCAGGACGGTCGAGATCTTCTGCACGGACTTTTCATCAAGGCGTGGACGCACGGCGCGCGCGGCGCTATCTACCCCAAGCCTTTCAAACGCTTCTAATGGCCCTCTAAGCCACTGAGATAGGTCTATTTGACACGAAAGGGGAAACAATGGACAAGAACACCGGCCAATTGCCAGAGGGCGTTAAATGGCCCTGCTACGAGGACGGGGAGCCGGTCAAGTTCGGGGACGTTATCGACAATGGCGCCGGCCATTTCACAGCAAGGAGTTTCCGTTTCAGAAAAAACGGGTGGGCGATTTACGATAACGATATTGCGGCTTGCGCGGAGTTCGCTGAGGACGGAAGTTACAGCGATTTCGTAACCCGATACGTCGAGCCGGATTCATGGGACAAGTGGCGCGAGGATGCTCTAGCCCTTGTGAACAACGACGCGTGCGTTTATTTCGGTAAGGAAGACGAGGCGTGCGGGCATTGTCCGGCACTCCATTCATGCAATTGCAACGAATACGTAGTAGACGATATGCAGAAACGCGCTATCGCGCTCGCAAAGGAGGACGTGAGCAAGTGATTACCGACGAAGAGCGCCGCGAGGTTGCGGCAAAGCTGCGGAAGGTCAATCCATACCGAAACCAGTCGTACACGGTACCGTACAACCGGTATACACCGGCAGCTGAGTATCTATCGGAATTGGCCGGAGCGCTAGGCTACTCGCCTAAGAACGACGTAAGCAGGCTTGAATTCCAGAGCCGACTCGCTGACCTCATAGAGCCGCCGACGAAATGCCCGCACTACCGCAGCGACCGGCATTACTGCTCGATTCACGATGTTCCGGCAATGGACCGCGCCGCGCTGCTCGAACTGGTTAAAGAGCTTGAGTTGGGCGCACAGTGCTTCGTGGGGCGCAAGTGGCCCGATGTGGAATGCGAGAGGGCGGGCAAGCATCTAGCAGATGACTACGAGATGATTGCCCGCCGCATCCGCGAGGCATTGGGGGTGGAGCGATGAGGTCAATCGAGACGATGTGCCTCCTGCCCGTGAAAGAGGTCGCATTCGTCCCAGACGACCCGTCGAGCTACAGTGGCTTCACGGACATGATGGGCTTCGGAGAGATGACGGTACAGGCCGAGGTCGACGCGGAAGCGCTCGACCCCGGCCTTCTTCATGACCAGAGGACGTACGCGCTCGTCTTCGAGAACAAGTCCCCGTGCATGCGCCCCGGCCCGTCGAGGTTCAAGAGGTCGATGCTTCTCCACCATTGCAACCGGTCTCCGAGAAGCAGGAACTACGCAATGAGGGTTATATCGCGCACGAAGCGGCATATGGGAAAGCTCGTCCACAGGACAATCATCCCGAATGCAAGGATTCGCGAGCAGGATATTGACACGTTCGCTCCAATCATCACGTTCGAGTCGTCATTTGATCCGGTCCTTCAAGTGACAACAGATACAAGGTTCATATGAGTAGCCATCTCGGCAACAAATACATATGCGACGGGTGCGGTAAGGAAGCGTTCAAAGAGGGGCTTGGAAAACAGCCGACCGGTTGGAGGAGAGCTGAGATGTACCCGTGGTTCAGATATAGGCAAGAGGTTGACTTCTGCCCCGAGTGCTGGAAGGCACTCGACGAGGCAATCAGGGCCGCAGTGAAGGTAGATAGGAAATAGGAGGAGTCGACATGGAACATGTCGTTCAGTTCGGAATCAACATCGACGACGACGCCATCAGAAAGGCGATCGAGGGAAGCGCCAAGAGGCAGATCATCGACGAGCTCAAGGCTGAGGTCAGGGACTATCTTGGGATCACTGGCAAGCGAGATTACTACGGAAACATGAGGTTCGAGTACAAGCACCTCGTCGACGACATCAAACGCGAGCTCGAAGCCGAGCTCAAAGACAGGATGAAGGACCAGATTTTCGGCGAGCTGGTCGAGAAGATGTCTAAGAGCACCGTGCGCCAGAAATGGTTCAAAGAGGCCATGTTGAAGGTTCTTCCCGACATCATGGAAGATGCCGTTGGGGAGGAACGATGACTGTGCATATCGGCAACGTCCAGACTTTCAAGGACGTAAGCCCGGACAAGGCGCAAGCATTGAAGCCGCTTGAGGAGGCCGCTGAGGTCTTCGGTGCTTGGCAGGCGTGGAACCAGTGGAATGAGTACCTCGTCGAGAACAAGTATCCGGACATCGACCTAACCGGGACGTCGGATTTCTACAGGAGGTACGTCGTCGACGAGTGTTGCGACAACATCATGTCCACCTGCAACCTGCTTGAATCGCTCGGCGTAATGGACATCGGCGATGCCATGGAGCGCTGCGTCGAGAGGAACAGGAAGAGGGGGCGGCTGTGATCACGGACGAGTACCGCATCTCCGTGGCTCGCGGCCTGCGCAAAGGTGCCATGGATTTCGAGCCGTTCGACGGGCATTACCGGTTCTCGAACATCGTGTGCGAATCCGTCGACGTCTGCAACGACATGGATTACACGGACGTCCTCGAAAGGCTCGCAGAACTCATAGAACCAAGCGACTCCAAATGCCGTTGCATCGACTGCGAGTACGGGATGGTCCCCAACTGCTACGGGGTCTACTGCCGGTGCCTCGCGCGCTACATGGAGCCCGACGGGTTCTGCTCGCTGGAGAAACGGAGGACCGACCGATGATTCCCGAGCACGTCTTATTGGTGGCGCTCGGTACCCTTTTCGGTGCTATCTGGCATGCCCTCCTTAACGACAAGAGCAGCTACCGCAAAGGATACATCGACGGATTGAACTTGAAGGAAAAGCTCAAGCACATCGACATGAAGATAGACGAGGAGAATAGGGATGATTCGAATTGAGATGCAAGAACGACGTTGACGCTGCCCTCATGCTTTCCGACGCCGAGAAGGCGATAAGGCGAGCGTCGTACGAATGGCTGCACGGCGACCATGACTTCGGCACCGCTTCCAAGAAGCTCAACGAGGCCATGGGCCTGCTCGACGCGGTGTACATCTACATCGTGAAGGAGAGCGGGGTGAACGCGCATGAGGCTGTCGGCGAATGCTAGGTACGAGGTCGACGCGACCACCATCATGCGCCTCGTGCGGCTCATCAACCGCACCAAGGGCCTCGACCTGAAATCGAAGGAGCTGCCGGACATGGTGCAGCTCACGGTGAGCGAGGTCAGGGGACACGACATGGTCGTCACGGACCTCGACTTCTGGAAGCCTGAGACGATTGACTTGATCTAGGGGGTTGACATAGATGAGCGGAGTGAGAAAGGATTACTGCCCGTTCAAGTACCAGAACTGCCGACCGGGGTGCATGGCTTTCGTGGAGACAGGCCACCCGGATACAGGGGAGACGATAGGGTTCTGCTCTGTCATCGCGGGGGCTGCGGCGCAAATCAACTTGGCATTCGGGGACGATACGGCGAGCATCAGGTACGTGTCGGTTCCAGTGAATGACGGCTGCGAGAATAAGGCCGAAGACGATGGCTGAGGACGCCGCCGTGCTCGCCATGAAGCCTATGAGGTACTTCTCCCACGACTCGGACGCGAACCGCGACATAAAGTGCCGCAAGCTAATCGCGCGTCACGGAGTCGAGGGATACGGGCGCTGGTGGCTCCTGTGCGAGGCGCTGGCGTCCACCGACAACCACAGGTTCGACTGGGGCAGCGACGACGAGAGATGGATTCTTACAGACGAGATCATGTTCAGCGACGAGTCGGATGCTCAGGAGTTCCTGTCGGACTGCGCAGACATAGGTCTCATAAACCCGGAGCTGTGGGGCGAGTGCATAGTCACGAGCGACAGGATGAACGACAACGCGCTGTACTTCGGCCAGCGCCGAGAGTACGGGATGAGAGGGGCTAGGTCCAAATGGTGCAAGCGGGATACCGCCGAATCCGTTGGGGCCTAGCCCCTTTTTTTACCTGCGCATATGTAGGAAATGTGTAGACAGAAATGGCTTAGCCATTGGCTTAGCTAGTTTTTAGCCATTGGCATATTAAATATAAATAGAAATTAAATAAAAAAAGGGAACCTCTCTAGATAGAAACAAGGGGTCACGCAAATCGACTCGCCTTGTGTACTTTTTTCTCGCAAATGGAAACCGCTCTCACTTGAACGAGGGGCAAATCGCAAATCGTTTCGCAAATCGAGATCGCAAATCAGATTTCCAAATCGCAAATCGAAATCGGAAATGGAAGTCGAAATCGGAAATCGATCTTGGAAATGCAAATCGGAAATCAAATCGCAAATCGAAATCAGATTTGGATTATGGAAGCGAAATGCAAATCAGTTATCTCAAGACATTGTTCTCGCGTTAAATCGCAATGTCTTGTGATAAGTTCTTCAATCGAGGAGGCTGTACTCGTTTGGAGGGGTCATTGAGGTACGCCACGCCGCATTCCATCGTCCGGGACCGCACGAGCGGAGAGAGGCTGAAGCTCGGCATGAAGGACAGGGGCGTCACGATAGCCCAGCTGTCTGAGTCCACAGGGCTCTCGGAGGACTGCATCAAGGGGCTGAGGAGCGGCCGCAGGGACGGGAACCTCTCGACGTGGATCATGATCTCGCGTCGGCTCGGGTTCTCGTTGGACTGGCTCGCTGGATTGGAGGACTAGATGGCGGACACCATCGAGTTCAAGAAGGGCAAGGCACCCGAGGAGAAGTCGGCAGAGGACGCGTACCGCGAGAGCACGGAGAGGATTCGCGACTTCCTGACCGCCTGCTACTACCTCGCTCAGGCCACCAGCATGACGGTAGGTGAGCTGTACGACGCGTTCTGCGAGGGCAAGAAGGAGACCGGGGTTCTGATCGGTAGGAAGCTCGACGAACTTCTGGCCGAGCAGCGGAAGGCGAGTTCCGAGGAGAGTCCAGCCGAGTCGGATTAGCTTGGGTTCGCCACACGCGCCTTACGGAAGTTTTTCGGCTCAAAGGGAACTTTGGGTTCTCGGGTCGCGCCTTACGGGCCGTCTGGCCTAGCGGGCGCGCCTTGGGGTTCCCTGCGCGCGCCTTACGGAGGATTTCCGGATCTTTCCGGGAAACAGGAAACGGGAGGCGCGCGGCGATCTAAGACGACGCACCGCGCGACGGGTACCAGGTGCCCCCACAATAAAGTCCCTACCAGCGCAAAAGCCGATAGGGGCAACGAGAGGCCATATAACGGAACGCAAAGCGCCTCCGGTACTCGCACTAGGGTACTGGCGGCAAGCGGCCTAATATGGCGAACTGTGGCGCTGTGGGTGCATTCTGCAAGGTGCGAGAGTTTGCGGATTGGCGGTGCATCGCACGTGATTCACTGGTGCTTGTGGTGCTCATTCGGCAGGGATGGAAACCGGGGCGTGAGATGTCGGCGCGCGTGGCGCTGTGGCTTGCTGTGGTGCCGATATTCAGCCGCTTGCAAAGTGTCCGGCAGTCTCGTACCGGGTAGGCGCTTGCGCGGCCTTGTATCGCCTCTCACTTTGCTAGTAGGTTGGTAGGTTATAGAGACATGAAAAAAGCCCCGCCGAAGCGGGGCCGTTGGTCACTCCCTGAAGAAGACAGATTGAAGTATCGCTATCAGCAGGACGAGAGGCGGGAGCACAAAGAGATAGAGGGCAAGGGCCACGAAGAGCGCCGCGCCTAACATTCGGAGTCTTCCGGTGTCTCGTCGAAAAGCGGGCCGGTGTCGAAATGGAGCACGTCGCCCTCGATCATAGCTCTAACCCCCCCCGTGATGTCGTGACCCGCGACGATGTCCCAATAGACTTCGCTCGGGACATCGTCGATTTTCTGGGCGTCCGGGTACTTTTCTTCTATCTCGCCCGCTATCGCGTCGATGTCGTAATCGTCGAGGAATTCGCCGAGAGAGATAGCAACATCGCTTTTAAGCGCCGCGATAATCATGCGTCGACCTCCTCGAGCCATTTTTTAGCGAGATTCAGGCACGCCACAGCGTGCGTAATATTCTGCTCTGCCCATGCTTTCCACGCGGCAGAATCGCTATATCTGCCGTCGATAAGCTCGCGCACAAGGTCGACGGCGTGGGTGGTCATGGCGCGCGCCTCCTCTAAAGCGTCGAGCGCATGCCCTGTCTCTGCGTAGTCCATAGTGAAGCCTCCTAAAGATAGGGCGGGAAAAGTCCCGCCCTTTTGGATCATCGATGCTCGTGAGTATCCGCGCAGTGGGCGCAAAGCACAGCGCCGCACGTGTCGCAGGTCTGCGCTTGCGTGTAGTAGCCTTGCGCCCGCTCGATTAAAGCCATTTCACCGCACGAGTCGCACCATGCGGGAGTGAGTGAGAAAAGCGCGAGGACAGCGGTAACACACGCTTTCATGAGTTGCACGTACATGTGGACTCCTTAGAAAAGGTTGGGGTAGAGGACCGGGGCCAGTGCCGAGAGGCCCCAGACCATAAAGCGGGCGAGGATAAGGGCGGCCGCGCCGATAGCGGCACCGGCGAGATAGCCCAAGGCGTCGCGGCTCATGCTCCCATCTCCCAAAGCTCTTCGCCCATAGACTCAATTTCGCGTATCGCCTCCGACCCGAGCGGGTACGATGCATTGTCTCCCCACCAGAAGAGCGCGACGGATTCGCTCATAGTGTCGACCAAGACATTAGGCCCGCCGAAAGCCACGAGAAGCTGAAGCCCTCGCAGCTCCCTGTCTTGCCCCACGATATACCGCACGTCGTAGACGTCTCCGAAGTAGTCGAGCATATCCGCTTGCTCGTAGTCCTCCGGCGCTTCCTCGCCCTCGTCGAGGTAGACAATTTCGCCAGTGTCGGGATTCTTGTAAGCCCTGCCATCGGCGATAATGTCGAGGCATTCGGCGATATACTTGCAGTGCTCGCGGTTTCGCTCCGCTTGCGATTTGGTATCGGTCATGATAATTTGTCCTTCCTATCGGTTTGGCTGTTTCTGCTGGTAGGGAAGGCGCGCCGGTGGTGGGCACTGGCGCGCCGGTCTGCTAATAACCCATTTCGCTATTAGCCTCGACAAGGTTTTGCGCAAGGTGTACGACAATCGGGGAAGCTTGCGGTAGGTCGGTGAAAGCGGCTAGGTAATCGCCGCCAGGGCCGACATACTGAAGCGCTACCGATTTAGCGCGTCCGTCTGTGCGGCAGGCCCGCACGATGGCGGACGTGCCGCCGTTGCTAAGAGCCTCGCAGGTGAGCGCGTCGGCTACCTGCTGGGCGGTCAAGCGCTCTAGGCGCTTGCCCCAATCGAAAGCGAGCGTGTAACGGCACATGTGGTTACCTCCAATCTTGCAGCTTCTCGTAGGTCTTGACCTCGTACAGCGTGAGCCAAAGACCTGCTATCACGTAGCCGATATGCTTTGCGCCCTCGTCGGTGTCGACGTACATTTTTTCAGCGTGCTTGCAGCAAAGGCGGTTCATCAAGTCTCTACGCGGGTGCGTGAGGCCGTGGTAGGTGTGGCCGTACTGGTCAATAGCCATGTATTGTTTTTTCATTCTGCTAGTCCCTTCTCCTAATCCCCGCGCCTAAGTGCGCGGACCGGGGCGCTTGACCTGCAAGCCCTCCGGTGCGCGCGCTCTGGTCCGCACTGCCGCATGCGTGGGGATAGGCGGGCACCACCGGTGCCGCTTAGATCTTTCCGCTCTGCCGCTTGCATCTTGCGCCGCGCCCGGTAAGACGTCGGGCCGTGGCGTGTGGCGTGTGGGACGTTGCGCGTCGGGGTTGCTGTATGCGGTTGTCAAGGTGCCCGCCTGTGGGCTACTTGGCTAGCTCCTTGGCGTGGCTACAGTCTTGCATATTCGAGCTAGTCTGATAGCCGACAACGCAGGTCTTCACATTGTCTACACAACTGTAGTAGCCCATTGAAGCCCTGTAGTACGCGCGCGTATACTAGGGTCGACGATTGGAGAACCTATGCGTTGTGACCGCGTATTGCGATATATTATCAACCGTACTGGAAAGAGTATGAGAGCAATATCAATCGATATGGGCAGGGCTGATACCTGGGCTAAGAACTCCAGCCGCGCGGGGCGCGTGCCACAGCTCGACACTGTGGCGGAGCTTGCCGACCTCGCCGGGCTAGACGTGGCGCTTGTCGACCGGGAGACTGGCGAGGTTGTTGCCACTGTAGACGTGCCATGTAGAGAGGACAGCGTGTAGCATACAGCACACTATGTCTTGTGTTGTGCTGTCGACCCATGACGCTTAGCGTTGTGGGTCTTTCTTTTTATGTTTTATTTTTATTTTTGTCGAGTGTATTCGGGCTAAAGACAAAACAAAATATAAATAAAGCAACGATATATACCCCCCTATGGTTTATTTTGACACCCCCTATCGGGGGACCGGCGCGGGGAGCCTTCTACAAACGCGAGCCATTTTTTGAAATTCCGGTTTCTGATCCATCGGCTATGGTATAAAACTAAATGATAATGAAGTAAAGCAGTGTTTTTTGAACGCTCCTAAACCCTCTAATCTGCGTTCGACGGAGGGAAGGGGCTGCACTGCATTGGCTAGGGACTTCGCAAGGGCTTTCTACCACTCCAAGGCGTGGAAAACAGCACGAGAGGCATACATGTCGTTCACTGTCACGTCTTCAGACGGCAGGATATGCCCTCCCGGCATGTGCGAGAGGTGCTTCGATCGCGGAAGGCTCGTACCTGCCGAGATAGTCCACCACATACAGCACCTGAGTCCTGAGAACATCGGCGATCCTGAAGTGTCGCTGTCTTTCGGCAACCTCATGAGGGTGTGCAGGGACTGCCATGCCGAGCTCCACTACCCGGACCAGTCTTATACGCCACGCGTTTCATTCGATGAGAACGGGAGGGTGATTCCGCTTGCCTAGAAAGAAGGATGCGTTCAAGGAGAAGCTGGACTCCATGAGGTCAACGGTCCGCGACATGCAGGGAGTGTGCAAGCCGCTCGCTGAAGACCTTCTTGAAGCATACGTCAAGATCTACGGGGACTATCTCGAACTCGACTCGACCCTCAAGGCCGACGGTCTCCTCATAGAGCAGGAGCGAGGAGGGGCCAACAACCGTCACGTCGAGCTGGTCAAGCACCCGGCGTTCGACATGAGGCGCAACTGCATCAACCAGATGGGAGACCTCGCGAACCGCATCAAGAGGTTCGTGAAGGACGATACCGGCGTCGCGGAGGACGATTTCGATGCCTTCTAAGGCGAGTAGGTACGTCGCGCCAGAGAGGGACGGACACGAAGCCGAGCGCTACTGCGACGCCATCCTGTCCGGTGAGATAGAGGCGTGCGACAAGATAAAGAAGCTGTGCCGGATGCTGAAGCCTAGGTTCTCTGATGGCTACAAGTGCTGGCATTACGACCCAGAGCTCGCAACGAGGCCGGTCCGTTTCATCGAGAAGTTCTGCTGCCTGCCCGAAGGAAGGCCGGGAACCCACTTCGTGATGGAGCCTTTCCAGATGTTCTGGATGGAGACGGTGTTCGGGTTCGTTGACGACAACGGGTTCAGGCAGTTCCAAGAGGTCTTCAGCATTCGAGCCAGGAAGAACGGGAAGACCACAGAGATGGCCGGTCTCAACCTGTTCATGCTCACCAAGGACGGCGAGATGGCCCCTCAGTGCTATTCTGCCGCCACGAGCAAGGACCAAGCGTCTCTTCTGTACGGATCGACGCTGCGCATGCTCGGTCAGTCTCCGCAGCTGTCTAGGCGCATACGCAAGGGAATCGTGCCGTCGCGATCGCAGGACGGCATCATATGCGACTACAACTCCGGGTACTTCACGCCCCTGTCGTCCCAGACCCGCCACCTCGACGGCCTTAACGTACACTACGCGGTAATAGACGAGGTCGCCGCTATCACCAACCGCGACATCTACGACCTGCTCAAACAGGCCACACCTGCGCGCGACCAGCCGCTCATCGTGGAGATAACCACCAACGGATTCGAACGCGACAACTTCTTCGACGACCAGTACGACTACGCCTCGCGCATCTTGGACGGCAAGGCGGTCGACGATACGTTCCTGCCTGTCATCTACGAGCTGGACGAGCGCTCCGAGTGGACCGACGAGTCAAAGTGGATCAAGGCCAACCCCGGCCTCGGCACCATCAAGAAGGTCGAGGCCCTGCGCGGCTACGTCAACAAGGCCAAGCAAGACCCGTCGTTCCTCCCGACCGTCATGACCAAGGACTTCAACATCCCCGAGAACAAGGCGTCGGCGTGGCTCAGGTTCGACGAGGCGGTCAACCGAGAGACGTTCGACATCAGGTCCATGGGCTTCCGCTACTGCATCATAGGGTACGACGCGTCCGACACCATCGACCTCACGTGCGCTCAGGCGCTCATGATGAGGCCGGGAGACGACCGCATATACGAGACGAGCATGTACTGGATACCTGAGATGCAGCTCGAGAAGCACCGCAAGAGCGGCCTGCGCAAGAACCGCGACAACGTGCCGTACGACCGGTGGATCGCGGACGGTCTCGTGCGCACGGTGCCCGGGAACACCATAGACCACCGCGTCGTGTTCGAGTGGATGCAGTGGCTGCGCGACGAGCTGGACATCTACCCGTTCGCCATGGGATACGACCCGTGGCACCTGCAGGACGACTCGTGGAAGGACACGGCCCGCCAGTTCGTGGGCAAGAAGCGCTGCGAGGAGGTCAGGTTCGGGCCTCAGACCCTGTCCATCCCCATGAAGCAGATACGCTCAGACTACGAGCGCCACCGGATAGTCGACAACGACAACCCGGTCAACCAGTGGTGCCGCATGAACGTCGGCGTGGTGACCGACACGAACGACAACATCAAGCCCGTCAAGGCAAACGGGTCGAACGGTCGCATAGACGGGTTCGCGGCGGAGATAGCCGCGTACGTGTGCCTGAACAGGCACTTGGAGGACTACATGTCCTCTATATAGGATTGCGCGGGGCTGACTTCGTACACGTGTACATATGTCACTCTTGACCGTCGGCCCCGCCACCTATATTTAAGCCATGGGACTTCTGGATAAATTCTTCCCGAAGCACGAGAAGTTCGCGGACAAGACCGCGACGGCCACCAACTTCAAGACGATAACGGAATACCAGCCCATCTTCTCCACATGGAACGGGCGCATATACGAGCAGGCGCTCGTGCGCGCGACCATCGAGAAGACGGCTGTCCTCGCCTCGAAGCTGAAGCCCGAAGTGCTCGGAGACTCATCCCCGTCTATCCGCAGGGCGCTCGACGTCGCCCCGAACCAGTATATGAGCTGGCCCAAGATGATAGGCAGGGTTGTGACCATCCTGCTCAACGACAACACGGCGGCTATAGTCCCGGCGTTCGACAAGAACATGAACGTGACGGGAATCTACCCACTGAAGTTCGCGAGCGCCGAGGTCGTCCAGTACTCGGACGAGCCGTGGGTCAGGTTCTACCTCGACTCCGGCGACACCATTGCCATCGAGCTCAAGTACGTGTGCTTCCTCACGAGATTCCAGTACGAGAGCGACTTCTTCGGCTCCCCGAACGACGCTCTGGTGCCTACGCTGCGCCTCATGGACTATCAAGACCAAGCGCAGGAGATGGCGATCAAGAACGGCGCGAAGATACAGTTCATCGCCGCCGCGACCAGCTCCATGCGCCCGGAGGACATCGAGAAGAAGCGCAACGAGTTCTCCGACAGGAACCTCAGCTCGAAGAACGAGAGCGGCCTGCTCATCTACGACAACACGTTCGACTCCATGAAGCAGGTCGAGCCGATGAGCTACACCGTCTCGAACGACGAGATGGAGCGCATCCAGAACAACGTCTTCAACTACTTCGGCACCAACGAGACCATCCTCCAATCCAAGTACACGGAGGAGGAGTTCGGTGCCTTCTACGAGTCTCAGATAGAGCCCATCGCCGTGCAGCTCGGCGAGGGACTGACCCAGATGCTGTTCACGCCGACGCAGAGGCGTCACGGGAACCGCATCACGTTCTCGGCGAACAGGCTCGAGTACGCGTCCAACGCATCCAAGCGAAACATGATCCGCGACATGACGGACCGATGCGTCATGACGCTCAACGAGGCCCGCGAGGTTCTTCAGCTCCCGCCGCTCGAGAACGGCGACGTGTTCATAGCCCGAGGCGAGTACTACATGCTCGACAAGAACCTCAAGCTCATCTACTCGTCCGGCGGCGTCGTGAGCGACGACCCGCGCGAGAGGGCGGAGCACGAGCTCCCCGACAGCCCCGATTCGGAGTCCGACTTCGACCTCGGAGGCGACGACGACATCTACAACGACGTTGATTCACGAGGGACGACGGAGGTCGATTCGTAATGCCCTACAAGCCCGGTGAACGCGAGTACCGCAGCATCCTTGACTCCTTCCATGCTGTGGAGCTCGACGACGGCGGAGAACCCTCCTACATGGTCGAGGGCTACGCTACGACCTTCGACGTCCCTTATGACTTCGGCGGAGACGGCGCTAGGGAGTGCATCAGCTCCCGAGCGCTGGACGGTGCCGACATGAGCGACGTCATCTTCCAGGTAAACCACGAGGGAGCGCCGCTCGCTAGGCTGCGCAACAAGTCCCTCGAGCTCATCCGAGACGCCCACGGCCTGCTCATCAGGGCGCGCCTCAACGGCTCTCAGGCCGCGCGAGATGCGTACGAGGCCATCAAGAGCGGCCTCATCGACAGGATGAGCTGGGGATTCACCGTCCCCGACGACGGATGGGAGTGGGACCGCAGCACGCGGACCGCGACCATCACGAAGATTCTCAAGGTATACGACGTGTCCGCCGTCAGCTTCCCGGCTAACGAGGGCACCGAGATACACGCGCGTTCCTATCTCGACGGAGTGATCGAGGCGGAGAAGCAGGAGTTGCTTAGGCGCGACACGGAGGCGCGGCGCAGGGCTGCGCTCCGACTGCGATTGCTCTAACACAGAGAGGAAAAGCGAATATGTTTGAGACAATGGACGCGGTCCAGTACCGCGCTCTGGACAACGACGCCTTCGAGGCCCGTCGTTCCGCCGTTCTCGCCGAACTCGAGAACGCCGAGTCCACCGTTTCCATCGACGACCTCAACGCAGAGGTCTCCATCATCGAGCAGGAGGTCCAGCGCCGCAACGCCGCAGTGAACCTCCGCAACCAGAACCTCATGGCGGTCCAGAACGGCTCCGGCACCGTCATCGCCAACAGCGCGAACACCGTCAACACCCCGGACGTCCGCGTGACCCGCAGTGAAGACCCGTTCGATACCGAGGCTTACAACCGCGCCTTCATGGACTACGTCGTGCGCGGCATCGAGTACCCCGCCGGTCTCGTTCAGCCCGGACAGCGCCCCGACTACGTGCGCACGGACGCGTTCACCTACACCACCGACATCCCGCACTTCATCCCGACCACCATCTCCCGCACCATCATCGAGAAGATGAGCGAGTACGGCGAGCTCTGGCCCGAGGTCACCAAGATGAACGTTCAGGGCGGTCTCGACATCCGCGTGTGGGATTGGCTGCCCACCGCGAGCTGGATTACCGAGTCGACTACGGCCGATTACCAGAAGGCTAAAGACGCGACCACCATCAGCTTCAAGTACTACATGGCCGAGGCCCGCGTCGCCCAGTCCTTCCTCGCGTCCCTGACGTCCGAGGCCGACTTCCAGCGCCGCTACCCCGAGAAGATCGCCGAGGCCATGGTGCGCCTGCTCGATCAGGCCATCATGAACGGCACCGGTTCCGGTCAGCCTCTGGGCATCCTCAAGGAGACCCGCATCCCGACCGAGAACAAGGTCCAGATCGCCGCTGCCGACATGGGCAAGTGGGGTACCTACTGCACGCTGCTCAAGCCGCTCACGCGCTACTACCGTCGCAACGGCGTCTACATCATGAACATCAACACGTGGGACAAGTACATCGACGGCATGGTCGACAGCAACGGCCAGCCCATCGCCCGCGTCGACCACGGCATCGAGAGCGCCCATGACAGCGGCTACCGCCTGAACGGCAAGCGAGTCAAGTTCGTCGAGGACGACATCCTGCCCTCCTACGACGATGCGAACGCCGAGGAGTCCGCTACCCCGTTCATGCTGTTCATGGACCTCTCCAACTACATCGTCAACCAGCAGGAGGGCATGCGCACCGTCAAGTGGAACGACGAAGAGGCCAACCTCATCAAGTACAAGATCCAGACCGTCGTGGACGGCAAGATCGGTGACCCGTACGGCACCATGATCTTCTCCGCTCCCGGCACCCCGGGCGAGTAGCGCAGATTGGGTGATGCGCAGTGGCGCTTTCCGATGACGTGAAGGTCGCCCTGCGCGTCTCCTCCGACGTGTTCAACCCGGAGGTCGACGCGCTCATCGAGGCGGCTAAGAGCGACCTGCTCAGGGTCGGCGTGTCACCGGTGATGCTTTCGGACGCGTCTATGGACCCGCTGTGCAAGGTCGCGGTGATTCTCTACTGCAAGGCCCACTTCGGATACGACAACTCGGAGGCGTCACGCTTCCAGAGCTCGTACCGGCAGATAGTCATGGACATCCTCAACAGCCCGACCACGTATGGGGATGAGGGCGATGAGGTGGAATAGCTGCGCGACGCTGCTGGGGAACCCGGAGAGGGTCCAGAACCCTGACGGCACGTGGACGGACGGCGAGGAGACCCGAACCGAGGTCTTCTGCAACCGTTACCGCGCCGGTCTCGACGAGTCCTCGAACCCCGACACGGGGCTAATGGAGATAGCCGAGATACAGATTCGCGCGTGCGACTACTCCGACCAGCCGAAAGTCGAGCTGGGAGGAAAGGAGTACCAGGTCACCTACGTGAACGACTCGGGGGAGTTCGCCCGCCTCACGCTGCGGAGGATGATCTCGAATGTCTGACATCACTGTAGAGGCCGACGCATTCGCGATGGCGCTCGAGGGGATTCTCGGAGACGTCGACGCCGCTGTCGCGGAATCCATCAAGGAGCCTGTCCGAAAGGGAGCGCAGACCGCCCGCAAGGGGTGGAGGTCGAGAGCCCCCAAGCGCACAGGCAGGTACGCGAAGTCCATCCAGTACACGGTCAAGGGGTCCGGCAGGGAGACGCACGCCGAGATAGGCAGCAAGACGCTCCCGGGTCTACCTCACCTGCTCGAAAAGGGGCACGCCACGATCGGAGGCGGATACGTCCCCGGAAAAGAGCACATAGCACCGGCTGCAGAGGAGGCGTTCTCCCAGTTCGAGGATGACGTCTCGCGGTCCGTCGAGGAGGCGCTGGGTTCGGTATGATGACTGATTCCGCTGTTTTCTCAACACTCCTCGAGTCCGGTCTGCCCGGCACGAAGAAGTGCTGGCCCAAGGGCGGAGCGCCCGCCCTGCCTTGGTTCACGTACGAGCTCGAGGACGACGGAGTCCTCATGGCCGACGACTCCAACTACGAAAACCTGCCCGTGTACCGGGCTTCACTCTACGAAGAGGCGACGGGCGAATCGTCCGACGCGCTCGAGAAGGTCATTTCCGAGAAATTCGGCCCGCACACGCGCGAGGAGTACTGGCTCGAGGACGAGAAGTGCTGGATGACCACCTACACATTCACCTACACAGGAGGTCAATCAGATGGCTAACATGGTTCGCTTCGGCCTCAAGAACGTGCATTACGCCGTTTACGAGGAATCCGACTACGGCACCGTGACCCCGCTCGCCGGCGCTGTGAGCATGACCACAACGCCGGAAGGCGATTCCTATACGTTTTATGCTGATGACGTTGCATTTTACGTTACTGAGACCAATAACGGCTACAGCGGTACGCTGACTGTCGCCGCTGTGAACGATAAGTTCCTGCAGGACGTCCTCGGCTACCAGAAGGACGCGACCAGCGGCCTCACCTACGAGACCACCGACACGGTCATCCCTTCCGTCGCCCTCATGTACGAGGTCGGCGGCAACACCGAGCGCCAGCGCGGCATCCTCTACAACGTGACGTTCTCCCGCCTCGAGGGCGAGAACAACACCCGCTCCGACTCCACCGAGCCGGACACCGTCACGCTCAACTTTACCGCAATCGGCCGCGACTTCACGGTCGGAGGCAGTGTCAAGAACGTCGTCAAGGCCCACTGCTCCGACAGCGAGGTTACGCATGAAGCGTACGACGCCTTCTTCGACGGGGTCGTCAAGCCAGGAACCGACGTCGCCGGAGCTTAAGGAAAACCGAATGCAGGCGGGGGGCTTCGGCTCCCCGCCTTTTTTGTAGCCGGGAGGCACCTTGTTCATCGACATCGACGGGTCCGGCCCCGTGGAGATCACCGCGACCCTTTACACGCTGTCCCTATACGAGCAGGAGTTCGGCGGAGACCTCATCAAAGACGTATTCGGACGTCACACGAAGGACGAGGCCGACGACGAAGTGCTCATCGACATGACCACGAACAACTGGAACGCCGAGATAAAGGCGCTCTGGGCGATGGTCAAGACCGCAGCCGACCTCAAGGACGAGCGCGGAGACCTCGCACCGAACGACCGCGTCCCGTCGTTCAAGAAGTGGCGCAAGACAGTCGGCAAGATAAACGTCCGCGAGATAGCCGACGCAGTCGTCGAAGAGGCGTTGGACGGCTTTTTTCACACCGGAGCCGCCGCCTCCGAGTAAACCGGCCAGTTCAGGGGGCCAGCTCAAGTACCCCTACACATCTCTGATCACATCCCTGCTCTCCCTCGGCGTGGACCTGTCGACCGCTAGGTCGATGAGGTACGGCGAGGCAATGTGGCTCGTGACCGCGCGGAACGACTCGATGTCGAGGACGGCGGACGACGGGGTGAGGGACGCGACCCAATCAGACATCCAGAAATTCATGTGCGGTTAGGAGGGTGAACCGTGGCGGAGACCTACAAGGGACTCACCATCAGGATAGGCGGAGACACCACCAAGCTGCAGAGCGCCCTCCAATCTGCCAACGGTGCCATCAGGGGCACCCAGACGCAGCTCACCAAGATGATGAAGGCGCTCAAGGCCGACCCGGGCAACATGACCGCCGTCAACCGCCAGCTCGAGCTCATGGGCCAGAAGGCCGTCGAGGTCTCTTCCCGAGTGAACAAGCTCCGAGACGCCGTGCGCGACGTGTCCAAGCAGAAGGTCAAGCTCAACGTCGGAGAGTCAGAGAAGACCATCGAGGAGCTTGCCAAGGAGACGCAGAACGCCTCCCAACGCGCCGCAGACGCCCTCAAGAACTACAACGACATCAACGGCTCGCTCGAGAACCTGTACAGGTCCATCAACAAGGTGGCGCGCAAGTCCGAGGAGTTCGGGAAGAGCTTCGACATCAGGAGCGTCGACGACATCGACGAGGTGGCGGACAAGCTCATCGAGATAGGGGCCGCGAGCGAGGAGACCGTCGCAAAGGTCAAGGAGCTGCGATCCGTCTGGGGCGCGGCCTTCGACGAGAACGAGATAGCCAAGGCTGTCTACCAGTTCGAGGACTTGAACAGCGAGCTCATAAAGTCCGAGGCGGAGGCGAAGCAGACCGCAGCATCGTTCTCCGAGCTGTCGCTCGAGGCGAGCAAGATGAAGATTCGCCCCGACGTCAACCAGCAGCTCGAACGCCTCGAGCAGTCGTCCGATGACGCGGCTCAGGCGCTCAGCCGCGCTCAGGACGCGCTCGACCTCGACCCGCACAACGCGGAGACGATAGCCGAGGTCATGAGGCGCATCCAGGACTCGACCACCTTGGCGCAGAGCAAGCTCGACCTGCTCGAGAGCAAGCTGTCCTCCATGAAGGGCACGGAGATAGAGCGGATAGCCGAGTCGACGCGCAACGCGGGCGACGAGGCACGAATCGCGGCCCAGCGATACGAGGAGATAACCCAGAGCGTCACAGACCTCAAGGGCCACATCTCCGACCTGCAGTCCGTCATGAAGCGCATGGAGACATACGGCAAGGACGACTCCGACGAGTACCGCGAGATGGCGGCAGAGGTCCAGCGCGCCACCGACGAGGTCAAGCAGCTCGAGGCGGCCCAGCGAGAGGCCAAGAACGCGGCGGAAACCGCTCAGCAGGTCGCGGAGTACCGCGAGCTCGAGGGGCAGATAGTCCAGACCCGCGCAGAGGTCGAGAAGTACAACGCTGCCGTCAAGGGCATGACGAGCCCCGGGAAGATTCTCAGCAGCAACACGCTCATGGAGATGGGCATGACCCTCTCCACGTCCGTGACGCCAGCGCTGACCGCCATGGGATACTCCGCCGTGCAGTCCGCTCAGGACATCGACTCCGCGTACCGTGACATGCGCAAGACGGTGAGCGGAACCGAGGAGGACTTCGAGGCGCTGCGTCAGGCCGCTATCGACTTCTCCACGACCCACGTCACCAGCGCCGACCAGATACTCTCCATTCAAGCCATCGGCGGCGAGCTGGGAGTCGCTACCGAGGACTTGCAGACGTTCGCCGAGACGGTTTCGAACCTCGAGGTCGCCACGAACCTCGGCGCCGAGGAGGCGGCTACAGCCCTCGGACAGCTCGACAACATCATGAACGACCTCAACGGGTCCACCATGCCAACGTTCTCCGACGCGCTCGTCCGCCTCGGAAACAACGGTGCGTCCACCGAGTCGCAGATCATCGACATCGCGAAGCGCATCGGCTCCATGGGCTCTATCCTCGGCATGAGCACGCCCGAGGTTTTGGCATGGGCGTCGTCCATCGCGTCGACCGGACAGAACGCCGAGGCTGCAGGCACGGCCATCTCCAACACCATGAGCGACATCGAGACCGCCGTCGCAAAGGGTGAGGACTCTCTCGAGGCGTTCGCGGAGGTCGCGGGGATGAGCGCTCAGGAGTTCGCCAGCGCTTGGGAATCCGACCCGTCAAGCACCATGAAGGCGTTCATCGAGGGCCTTGTAAAGATCGAGGAGGATGGCGGTTCCGCCACGAAGACCCTCGACGACCTCGGTATAACCGCTACGAGGCAGGTTCAGGCCATCGAGGGCCTTATGCAGACCATCGGTGGCCTCGACGACAACCTTCAGATGTCGAACGACGCTTGGAACGGCGTCACCGACCAGTGGGGAGAAGCGGGAGACGCTGCAAACGAGGCGTCCAAGAAGGCCGAGGGCTTCTCCGGCTCGATACAGCGCATGATGAACATGGCTCAGGTTCTCGGCGCAGAGCTTGGCGAGTCCATCGCCCCGTGGATCGACGGTATAGCCGACGGCCTCGGGTACCTCATGGACATTTTCGAGGACTCATCGGACGGGTTCAAGCAGTTCGTTGTCGCGATTGGAGGAGTGGCAGCTGCTGCTGGTCCGCTTCTTCTCGTTTTCAGGGCTGTTGGCTCGGCAGGTAGCGACATTATCAGCTTCTTCAAGAATCTCAAGTCCGCGTCTGCCGCAACGAAGGCGCTCGACACGGCTGTATCCGGCCTAAGAGGAGGACTCGTCGGTCTCGGCGTCGCTGTCGCGGCCGTCGGAATCGGCTCTCTCGTCAACATCATGGCTGAGGCCGCTGAAACCGCAAAGAAAGAAGAGCGCGCGACCAAGGGGCTTGCGGACGCCTGCAAGATGGCAGACGAGTCCATGGCATCAGCATCGGATTCCACCGAGAACTTTGCGGATAGAGCTTCTGAAGCGGCGGATTCTGTCGATGAGGCGAGAGACAGGCTTGTAGCTCTTGCAAACGAGTTCGATGAAATAAACAGGGCGACCGCGACGACCATCAGCAGGCTCGACGATGCCGCCGAGGCCGTGCTCAGGTATGAGGGCAGGGCCGACCTCACTGCCTCCGAGATAGGGGCGCTGAAGGGCGCGATTGAATACCTCAACGACGAGTGCGGAGCAAACTACGAAGTCGTCAGGGACTCTAGCGGCGCTTATCAGGTGATGGCCGACGGGGCCGATGCGGCAAAGCAGTCGATTCTCGACCTCATAGAAGCGAAGAAGCTCGAAGCTCAGATGAGCGCCCAGACGGAAAAACTCGAAGGTCTCTACGAGGAGAGGACGAGGCAGTCTGACGAATACGCAAACGCCTTATCTGCACAAACAGACGCTCAGGAAAAGCTCAACAAGGTGGAGAAGGAGTACCACGACGCCGTCGAGGCATCGGAAAACGGTCAGTACCTCGGGGACATCGGTGCTCTTACTAAGGAGTATGGCGAGGCTAAGGGGGCTGCCGAAAAAGCAGGAGATGCTGTCGAGTACTACAGGGATAAACTCGCCGACAATCAGGAGATGATCGACTCAGTCAACGAGAGTTTGGGAAACTCCATAGAGGTCGCGAGCGGAGCAGTGCAAGGGTTCGAAGCGCTGACGAAGTCCTCAACTGGGTTGAGCACAGTATTCGGCGGAGATTCCGACGTCCTCACTGAGTTCACCGAAGCTCTTGAGGAATCCGGATACGGACTCGACTACTTCAAGAACCTGAATGAGACGGACCTCATCGACATCGCGAACGCGTGGAAGAACGGCGGCGGGTCGATTCAGGACATCCTGTACAACATGGGTCTAAGCGCGCAGGCGAACTTCGCGGCTATTTCTCAAGCCGTAAGGGGACTCGGTGACGAGGCGACCGGCGCTCTCGACCAGTTCGGTTACGACATGTACGACCTGTCTGTCGCCATGACGCAAGCTGGCGTCACGGCAGACCAAGTCAGCCAAATTGTCCCTGCAGATTTCGCTGTCATGGCGGAACTCGCTGGCGGCAACATCAACCGCCTCGTGTGGATGATCCAGAACTACAACAGCGTCCCAATCGCGGACAAGAACGGGAAGATAACCGCCGATACCGTACAGCTCATGGACGCAGAGGACAACATCTACACCTGGAACGGCACCGAGCTCGTCGACCAGAGCGGTCAGGTCGTGGTCGACCAGATCGAGCTTACCGACGCGTACGGCAACGTCGTCATCTGGAACGGCACCGAGCTCAAGACCCTCAGCTCCGACGTCAACGTCGACTACAGCGACGTCGGTGACGCCATGAGCGCCATCAAGGACCTTCAGGCGAAAGACGGTTTCAGTGTATCTGGAACCGTCACGACGAACTACGTGACAAGGTACTCGACGGTCGGGTCCGCGTCATCTTCCGCCCCAAGGAACCAGTTCCCGAAAGAGGACAGGTCGATAGCCTCCGTGCCGAGGTCGCTGTTGCAGGCGTCAAGCGCCGCCACCGACGCGGCGAGCGCTATCTCGTCGCAGGTGTCGACTTTGAGCCGAGTGAGCCGTGCGGTTCCCACGGACCTCGCGAGCAGGGCGTCCACCGTCGTCCGTGGCAGCGACATGGTGGGCATCAGTACCATCTCGAGCGGCTTCAACCGTGCCGCTGCTGCGTTCAACCGGGGCCTCACGAGGGACACGATCGGGTCGAATGTCAACCAGTACAACGTGACCATCGACGGCGTCGGGACGACTGGACGCGTGCAGAGAATCGTCATGGACCTGCTCGAAGAGCTCATCAAGCTGGGGAAGGTGTAGCAGGTGGGAATCCAGAACCTCGGACTGAAGATAAACAAGGGGGGCAGCAACCCCAGCGACGGCATCGTCATCAGAGGCGGGCAGTCGCTGGGTGGCAACCCCTACGTCATGTGGTCCACTGAGAACGGTACCGACTGGCAGGAGTACTTCAATATCGCCATCACGTGGCGCACGGTCTCCAAGGGCTCTGTCGGTACCGGCCAGAACACCTATGGCGAATGGCACTCGACGCTATGGTCGCGCGTCGAGGCCGTCGACTGCAATCCGCACAAGGTCGCTGGCAGCGACCGATGGTGGTGGTCCTACGACTTCGGCAGCCTCGGAATCTACACCGATCAGGGCTGGATGGAGCCGTCCGGCACGAACATGCAGCTCGAGATTGCACCATTTGGATGGGGCTTCGACGACCGCAAGTACGACGCCATCCAGATGCAGATGGCCGTGCGCGCCATCTGGCACGAGGGGTTGGAGATAGACGGCTCGAACGAGTCCCCGCGCCACGAGAACAACTCGATGTACATCTACTACATCCCAGCCTACACGCTCGACGGCGTCTACTTCGACTACTCGGGCATGAGGATAGAATATTCAGCGCCCGGATGGACGCGACTCGACGACCGCTGGTCGCCCGAGGCCATAACCCAGAACGGCCAGTCCCTCATAAAGTACTCGAAGGGCTGGTGGGACGTCATCGGTGAGGTCGGGACCATCCGCGTCCCGATAGACGACATGACGCGCATGCCGACCGGCGGCACGTCCGTCCACGTGAAGATAGGCATAAACTCCGCCTTCCGAGACTACTGCGAGCTTCAGGTCGCTCTCGAGGGCTACTACACGATAGTCGACCAGACCGTGTGCAACACGCCGCGACTAACGCTCGTCTCGGCTACCGAGGAGAGGGTCCAGATACGCGTAGCCGACTCCGGAGACAAGGGAATCCCGTTCGACGCCGCGAACGTGATGATTCAGGGCAGCGTGTTCGACACGGACCTCGCCCAAGTCGAGCCGGGTGGGATAGCAACCATCGCCCTGCCGCCTCTCGGGGCGTCGTTCACGGTGGCTGCGATAGGATTCACCGACTCGGCGCGGTCAGACGTAGAGACGCTGACGGTACCGGCGATAGCCGGTAACTCGGACTTCATCCTGTCACCGGTCGACACCGGATACTCGCCGGTCAGGCTTCGCTTCAACCCGTCCGAGTCGTGGACGTTCGCCCCCGAGATGGAGTCGGTGAAGTTCGCCGGTAGGGCCTACGACTCCGTGGCATTCGGCTACGGCGGCTCAGCCACGGGCAACGTGTCGTGCGACATCGTCGACACGACCATGTACGGGGACATGTACCAGTCGAGGACGGACTTCGAGAACCTGATGTTCGCCGGGAAGTGCGTGCTGCGCGGTCCTGATGGAGAGCGAAGGAACGTGGTCGTCGAGTCCGTCGACGAATCTTGGGACAACCTGCGCAGGTTCAAGCGCATACAGATCTCCATGAGGGAGGTGTCCTGATGACCGCGCTCAGCGCGAACGTCGACTGGGGCGCTCCCGGCAGGGTCGACCGGTACGAAGGGGTCTTGGTGGACCCCTTCACCCTCACCGAGACCGGCACCGTGGAGCTGGACCCCGGTTCGAACCTTTCGTGGAGCTACAACACGGAGAACCAGCTTCAAGGTTCCCTGCAGCTCCTTGAGGGCGACTACCGCATGGGCGGATACGACCAGATGATACGGGTCAAGCACACCGTGACCATCGGCCAGTCGTCCTACACCTACACCATGGGCACGCTTTTCGTGTCGAACCTCTCGACGCGCGACATCTTCACCATGCGGCAGCGCAGCC
>CALWLV010000224.1 GCA_944381595.1 uncultured Roseburia sp. | reverse complement strand
GATAATATTATTACATTACAGGGAGCGGAACCTACTTATAAGAATGATTCAGCAATCAGAGCGACTTGTGAATATGATCCGGATCTGGATCCGTATGATGCTAAGACAAAAGTGCTGAACATTATTGATGGTTCATCATTTTCCAGCGCAGGACAGAGCGTTACATATTCTTTTGAAGTGAAAGAATCCGGATATTATTATCTTGCATATCATTACCGCCAGTCAGATAAGGTTGATATGCCGGTATTCATGGATATTGTGATAGATCAGCAGTTGTTTATCACAGGAGATGAAGACGCACCTGCAACAAATGAAACACTTACATCTTATGCCTTTGATTATACAAAATCATTTCAGAATGAAACAATCACGGATAAAGATGGAAAGAAGATGGCTATTTATTTTGAGGCTGGAACACATACCATCACAAGCACGATTTCCAATGATAATTTGAGACATGCATTAGAAGTGGTTGACCAGGTTGCAAGTGAAGTCAGCGATTTATCACTGGAGGTTTCCAGAGTGTCGAGCACGGCAGATAAATATAGAAGTATTCGAATTACAGACTATGTACCGGATATTGAGGAGAGACTTGCAGGATGGATTGAAGCTTTGCAGGCAGAATATGACAACCTTGCTCAGTACTCCAGTGAAAAGGAGAACATTGGTGCACTTTCCGGATTGAATCTTGCAATTGAGAAATTGCAAAGCCTTGCAGAGGAACCAAATAAGATTCCTTATCGTGTAAAGGAACTGAGTACAAGTTCCAGTTCTGTAAATCAGTACATTGCAAACTTTATCACTGATATTACTAAGAATGCCATTTCTCTTGACAGACTTTATCTGTATCAGGATGAAGCAGAACTGCCGGGAAAAGCAAGTGTATTCTCAAAGATTTGGGGATCTATTTTGAGATTCCTTTCATCTTTTGACAGTCAGGCTTATTCCGTAGATAATTCTGATGAGACGCATTTACAGGTTTGGATTAACAGACCAAGACAGTATCTGGAAATTATTCAGAGAATGATTGATAATGACTTTACTGTAAAAACAGGTATTAAGGTTGATTTGTCTATTATGCCGGATGCGCAGAAACTGATTTTGTCCAATGCTGCGGGTAATGCACCGGATGTGGCGCAGGCTGTGGACTATGCTCTCCCGATAGAATTTGCATTGAGAGATGCTGCGGTGGACCTAACACAGTTTGATGGAGCAAAGGAAGTATTAGAACAGTTTTCGCCGGGGCTTTTCGTTCCGTCCACGATGGGAGAAGGAATTTATTCCCTTCCTGAGACTTTCTACTTCTGGGTACTGTTTTATCGTACCGATATTCTTAGTAAGTTAGGTATTGAAGTACCGGATACAATGGAAGATGTAGAAGAACTTCTTCCTGAGTTAAAGAACAGAGGACTTGATTTCTTCTATCCTACAGCAGGTACTACAGGAACAAGAACATTTGCCATGACAACACCATTGATTTATCAGCATGGTGCATCCTTGTATGGAGAACTGGCAGGGGATACTGAACTTGACAGCGAAGCAGCAATTGCTGGATTTACCGAATTAACAGAACTGTTTACCATTTATGATATTCCACAGGAAATCACGAACTTCTATCAGCATTTTAGAAATGGTGATATTCCGATTGGTGTTTCTGATTACTTTATGTACAGTACATTGATTACAGCTGCACCGGATATTGAAAACTCTTGGGAAATCTCATTGGTTCCTGGTGTGAAAGATGAAGCCGGAAACATTCAGCGTCAGACAGCAGGAGCTGCGCAGTCATCTATGATTCTTAAGAATTCAAGAGATGTGAAAGTAACCTGTTATGATGGATATGGCAATAGCCAGAATGGTCAGATGGACAGACAGGAAGCTGCCTGGGAATACTTAAAGTGGTGGATGTCAACAGATGTGCAGGTGGAATTTGGTACTACACTGCAGACCACCTATGGTGAGTCCTTTATCTGGAACTCTGCGAATACAGAAGCGTTTTCACAGTTACCATGGAAGAGCCGTGATAAGCAGGTTATTCTGGAACAGATGAATAATATTCAGGAAACACCTCGTATTCCTGGTACTTATATGCTGGAAAGAGAATTAAGTAATGCTTACGTGGCAGTTGTAACCAATGGAGGAACTCTGAGAACAGAATTGGATGCAGCAGTGAAACGAATTGACAGAGAGACCGAGAGAAAGTTAAAAGAATTTGGATATCTGAATTCTGAAGGAACAATGATCGAAGAGTATGTTGTACCAGGTGTGGATTACGTAAAAGATTTGATTGAAAACTTAGATTAGTGAAGGAGGAGAAAATTAAAAATGAAAACTGGTAAGAAATATCCTTTTTTATTCCTGCTTCCGTATTTAGCAGTCTTTACGGTATTCATTATCCTGCCTATCATTGTAGCGATAGGATTATCCTTTACGGATTTTAACACCGTACAGACACCTAATTTTGTAGGATTTAATAACTATATTAACCTTGCGACACAGGATTCAATTTTCATGCAGTATGTATTGCCAAATACGGTGACATTTGCATTGATTGTAGGACCAGGCGGCTACTGCCTGTCCTTCCTGCTTGCATGGTCAATTGCACAGCTGACAAAAGTACCAAGAACGATATTGGCATTGATTTTCTATTCTCCTTCGTTGACAACCGGTGTTGCCATGAACGTGCTCTGGAAGATTATCTTTTCCGGTGATGCAACCGGTTATCTGAATGCAGTATTGATTAATCTTGGAATTCTTCAGGAACCAAGAACATGGTTGATTTCAGATTTGCTTATTATCATGATTATCATTGGATTGTGGAGTAGTGCAGGTGTAGGTTTCCTTGCGATGTTAGCAGGTATTATGAATGCTGATGAAGAACTGTATGAAGCCGGAGCGATTGATGGTATCAAGAACAGATTCCAGCAGATGATTTACATTACAATTCCAACAATGAAAGCACAGATGTTATTCGGTGCCGTTATGGCAATCGTAAATACATTCAACAATGGTGCCATTGGTGTTACCCTTTCAGGTACCAACCCGACGCCAGGTTATGCAGGACAGTTGATTGTAAACCACATTGATGACTATGGATTTATCCGTTATGAAATGGGTTATGCAGCGGCAGTATCAGTGGTATTACTTCTGATTATTGCATTGTTCTCAAAGGTTGCAAGTTCATTGTTCACAGAGAAAGAATAGAAAGGAGAGCGGAAAAAATGGCCGGATATAAAGGAAATGGTATCAATCCTTCAAAATTTGATCGCAGTCAGATAAAAATATACATTATTTTATTACCGTTGGCAGTGTTTATGCTCTTCCCAATTGTGTTTATTTTCTGTCATGCATTTAAACCGCCGGCAGAGTTGTTTGCATTCCCGCCAAGATTCTATGTAGTAAGTCCTACATTAGATAATTTTTCAGATTTGTTTAAATCAGCCCGGAATGCCGGCGTACCATTGAGCCGTTATGTAATGAACAGTGTGTTCGTTACAGTAGTTGTCTGTGTTGCGAATATTATTATGTCAACTATGGCAGCATTTGCATTATCAAAAATGAAATTCAGATCAAGAGAACTGATTTCAAGCATCAACCAGAAGGCAATGATGTTCGTGCCTACAGCAGTGTTAATTCCTAGATATTTAATTATGAATGGTATGGGAATTTTAAATACTTATTGGGCCCATATTCTTCCATTGATTGCAATGCCTGTGGCATTGTTCCTGATTAAACAGTTTGTGGACGGTGTACCGGATGCATTGATTGAAGCGGCATCCATCGATGGAGCTTCTCCATTTAGAATTTACCGCTCTGTCATTCTTCCGTTGGTAAAACCGGCAATTGCAACAGGAGTTATCTTGGCATTTAATCAGGTATGGCCATATATAGAAAGTTCCAACAACTTTGTGAATACAGATAGTATGAAGACATTATCTTTCTATATGACAACTCTTGCAAATGCAAACAATGCGGTACAGGGCCAGGGTGTAGCGGCCGCAGCCTCCTTAATTATGTTTGTGCCTCAGTTGATTTTATTCATCTTCTGTCAGAAGGATGTCATGAATACAATGGCAAGCTCAGGTATCAAATAATAAGATGGAATTTAGAAATATTATAAGGAGGTCAATATGAAGAAAATATATAAAAGAGCCATAGCGTTTCTGTTTGCTGTTTTGTTTATTTCCTTTGAGATAATGCAGCCAATGGTTGCACAGGCAAAGGTTCCATACCGGACATACACACAGAATGGTTATGGGGAACTGGTTGAAACACAGACGGCATACACGCCATATACAACCATTACAAAAATTCAGTCTAATATTCCGGGAGAGGATGACTTTGAGTTATCCAAACCAGAGGATCTTAAGATTGATTCCAAGGGCAATATTTATATTGCAGATACTGGAAACAGCAGAATTGTAGTCTGTGATGCGAATGGTACTTTGATTCGTATTATAGGAGAAGAGCAGCTGGAAAGTCCAACCGGACTCTTTATTGCAGAATCTGATGATGGACAGCAGCTGATTTACGTAGCAGATCAGGAATATGAAGGCAAAAGAGAAGGTGCAGTTCTTGTCTACAATGAAGCAGGAGAATTGCAGCAGATTTATGGAAAACCGGATGATATTCTTTATGGTAAAAATACAAGATTCCAGCCACAGAAACTCGTAGTAGATAAGGGCGGAAACATGTACATTTCCTGTAAAGGTAATACCAACGGTGTAGTTCAGATTTCTCCTAAGGATGGAGGAACATTCCTTGGTTACTTTGCTACCAATATGGCATCTGTTACTTTTACACAGGTGTTCTTAAACTTGGTACTTTCAGAGGAACAGAAAGCAAAAAGAAGTATTACCCCGTCTTCTGTGTCCAATGTAGCAATCGATGAGAAAG
This sequence comes from uncultured Roseburia sp., assembly GCA_944381595.1. GTDB lineage: Bacteria > Bacillota > Clostridia > Lachnospirales > Lachnospiraceae > CAG-303. The sequence goes on along the minus strand of CALWLV010000224.1, from coordinate 32,032 downwards.
GATTGATTTACACCATTTCAAGTAGTAGTGATGTAGCAGATCCTGTCAAGAAACTGAATATTGCAGGTGGAAACCTTTTGGTATGTGATGTTTATCCATCCAATGGTGTTGCAATATCTGTAGGTCAGCATGGAAATATTTTTGTTGGTACCAGCAATGGTTATGTGTTTGAATACACAAGTGAAGGTTCTCTGTTATTCCTGTTCGGTGCAAAGGATAGTGGTTCAGAATACCGAATCGGTCTGTTCCAGAGCCTTTCAGCAGTAGAGGTGGATCAGAATGATAACCTTTATGTACTGGATACAACAGTAAGTACAATCCATATTTTCAGACCAACAGAGTTTACAACATTGGTTCATGATTCCCTGGATTACTTCGAAGAAGGAATGTATGAAGAAAGTAGAGAACCATTGGAACAGGTAATTCAGATGAATGGTCTGTTTGACTATGCAAATATGGCAATGGGTCGTGCTTTATTCAATGAAGAAGAGTATTCCGATTCTCTTGATTTCTACAGACTGGCAAAAGATAAAGATGGTTACTCTGATGCATTCTGGGAAATCAGAAATATTTGGCTGAACAACTATGTTATGCATATGATTATTATCATTGTAGCAGTTGTAGTTGTTGTAAAAATATTAAAGAAACTGGATAAGAAAAAAGGTATCTTTAATCCGATTAGAAAATTGACAGCGGGCTTACGTCAGAAAATGCTGTTTAAACAGATTTTCTATGGATTTAAGTATATGAGACATCCATTCGACGGTACTTATGGAGTAAAGAGAGAAGGTATGTGTTCCTATCTTGCAACAGTGATTGTAGGTGTAATTGGAATTCTGATTTTTATCATTAATAAGTATTTCTGTGGATTCCTTGTAAAATATGTTCGTGACGGAAGATATAATATTCCAACGGATGTAATACAGATTGTGGTTATTATGCTGTTTGCAGCAGTGGTAACTTACTTGATCTGTACCATTAATGATGGTGAAGCAAGATTTAAAGAAATTTTAGTTGGTTATGTATATTCTTTCATGCCATATATGGTTCTTCAGCCATTTATCTATCTGGCAGGAATGGTGATTACATACAATGAAATATTTGTAATTGATTTTGCAAACGTCATTATGTTTACATGGATTGTTATTCTGATTTTCCTGACAATTAAGGAATTGAATAACTATTCTGTAAAAGAAACATTTAAGGTAATCGGTCTTACAATTTTTGCAGCATTTGTATTTATATTAATGGCATTTGTCATTTACATTCTGTTTGCACAGATTGTTGAGTTCTTTATCTCAATAGGCGGAGAGGTGGTGAATCGAATTGGCGGCCAATAAATTAAAAAGATTGCTTAGTATGGGGCTTGTATGTCTGATGCTGACACCGGTCGTATCTTTTGCAACAAGTGATTCTCCAGTGAATGAAGCAGAAGCAGAAGAAACACAGGCAGAAGATACACAAACAGAAAACACAGGAGTTGGTCAGACTGGTACAACACAATCCACTGGTCAGGTCAACAGTGAAGGAATAGTAAAGAATCCTACGGGGGTAGGTTTTATTGACAAGATTAATCCAACCTCACTGAAAGTAACAGGATTGGACCAGTCAAAAGTAGATTATGCATTGAATTATCTCGTTGCATCTACTGCTGACAGAAGAAGAATGGCATTTGAAAATGCCAGCCTTCAGCCGGCTGCAGATTCTTCTGTAGAAACAGACAAATTTGATTCAAGTAAAGTAATCGATGAGCATGTTTTTGTAACAGAATCAGGAGATTATGAATTATATTTAAAAGAATCAAACTTATCTATTATTATTAGAGATAAGAATACAGGAACATTATTGAGATCCACATTGGAAGATGAAGAAGCATATGTACGAAGCAGTCAGCAGCCAACATTCAATCTGTTGACTTCCGGCGTAACAATTGTTCCGGTAAAATACGATCCAAATGTAGATTCCCGTTCCGGTATGTATGATAAATCCAATGCTCAGGCATCTTCCAGAGATGCAACTATTACTTACGATAAAATAGAGAATGGATTTATCGCACATTTGCACTTTGACAATCATAACAATGATCTGAACCTGGCTGGACTGAATATCGAATTTGATGTAGAAGTGACATTAAATGAGGATGGGCTCCAGGTAAGAATTCCAAAAGATTCCATCGATGAACACTATCTGGAAGATGATTTGTGTTATATGATGGGTGATGTGTATCTGTTCCCTCTTCTTGGATATACAGACCGTGGAGATACAGAAGGGTATATGATTCTTCCGGATGGAAACGGTATCATTGTAGAGTTCCAGGATTTCTATCAGGATGGAACAGCGAAGTATAAGAGTGAATATCAGGCAAGAGTTTACGGAGATGACATCAGTTTTGATACTGCCAGAGAAACAGATGAGTCACAGGAAAGACAAGACTTTAATGAGGAAGAGAAAGTAATTGCCCCATATTTTGGTATGGTACATGATTATTCTTCTCTGAATAATGGCAGTCATGATAAAGACATTGCAGTATTAGGCTTTGTAACAGAAGGTGAGTACAACTGTCTGATGAAGGCCAACTTCAATGGTTATAACTCCATTTTTGAAAACTTTGCTTATGCATCTGCAGTTTACAGAGCAACCTATGATCAGCCGATGGATAATGCATCTTCTGCAACAAGAACAGAAGTTACTCCGATTCTGATTGATGATTTGGAGATTAATTATCTGATTGCAAGTGGTGAGGATGCAGACTATTCCGGACTTGCAAATAAGACGAGAGATTTATTGTTTGAAAAAGGAATTCTGAATGAACAGGCAGAAACAAACTACGAAGTAAGAGTAGATTTCCTTGGACTTGATAAAGAAAACTTCCTCTTATTCAGAAGAAATGTAGTAGCAACTACCATACAGAATATGGAAGACATTATTTCTCAGCTGCAGAAAAATGGTGTAGAAAATATTGCTGCATTTTATGATGGATGGCAGAAAGGCGGCATGTACAATTTACCAAATACGGAAGTTAAGGTTGATAATGACTTGGGTGGAAATTCAGAATTGAAGGGTTTGATTGACCAGTATAAAGATAGTTCTGTAAGTATTTCATTGATTCAGGATATGCTGAATATCAATGATACAACATCCAATTCTACCTTTACAGCGATGAAACTTGCAAATAAGAGAACATACTCTTATACAGACAGATTCTTAAATGTATACAAGACATTTAAATATCTGACACCGTCTAAGACAAACGAATATATTAAGACATTTGCAGACAATGCAAAGAAGGAAGGATTTGAAGATGTTACATTCTCCGGATTTACAGATACATTGTCTACCTATTCCTTAAAGAGTCAGATTTACAGCAGAAAGGACGCTATGGACTATTACACCAGTGCATTGGAGGAAGTTACAAAAGATGGTCTGAATGTTACTTTAGATAATCCATCCATGTATTTGTGGAAGTATACAGATAAGTATCTGAATATGCCAATCAGTTCTTCTATGTATGTATTTACATCAGAGGAGATTCCATTTCTTTCTAATGTATTGAAGGGAAGCGTTGATTTGTATTCTGAATATGTCAACTTTGAAGCAAACCAGACAGAGTTCTTCTTGAAACTGGCAGAAACAGGAGTATATCCATCCTTCCTGCTTACTTATGAAAGCCCTACGGTTCTTCAGTATACAAACTCCAGTTGGAATTATTCTTCTGCATATGAGCAGTATATCGAAGTCATTGCTGAATTCAATACTTCATTACAAGAAGTAAATGATATGACTGCAGGAGCATATATTGTAGATCATGAGGTAAATTATGACGGAAAAGCTGATTTGACAAAGGTGACCTACAGCAACGGTGTTGTTGTGTATGTAAATTATTCTGAACAGGCTGTTTCAGCTGATGGAGTAGCTATCGACGGATTATCATATCAGATAAAGGCAGGTGAATAAGAATGTCAACTAAAACAGAAGAAATGAAAGAAGAAGTCAACACAACAGAAGTAAGCACCGAAGATACCGGAAAAAAATCGAAAAAAGAAGAGAAGGCCGAGAAGAAGAAAAAGAAGTCCTATACTGTGGATGAACTTTTAAGCCAGAACGAGGCTTTGGAACTCTTCGATGAGTATGGTCGAAAGAAAAAAATTAAGGTAAAGGTAAAACAGGGCAAACTAAAGAAGCGTGAAAACCGCATGGGTTATTTCTTCGTGTTCCCTTATATTGTCGGAACTCTGATATGTTTGGCATATCCATTGGTGTTATCCATCATTTATGCATTTTCCAATGTAAAAGTCAGACCGACGTATACAGAGCTTACCTTTGCAGGAATTGATAACTTTCTGAATGTCTTTGACAAAAACCCGCTGTTGTTGACACAGTTGGGAACCCTGGCCTTGAATATGATTCTTGGTGTTCCTATGATTGTAGTATTTGCTTTGATTATGGCCATGATGCTGAACATGAAGATCAAGGGAAAAGGAGTATACAGAACCATCTTTTTCTTGCCGGTAATTATTGTCAGTGGTCCGGTTATGGAGAGAATCAACTCTGATACAAGTACCATTCAGGCAGTGGATACAACTATCATAGAACAGGCACTATACAATGTGTTGCCGGCCTGGATTGCATCCGGTGTCGTATGGGTATTTACACATATTATCTTGTTACTTTGGTATTCCGGTGTACAGATTCTGATTTTCCTTGCAGCTCTGCAGAAAATCGATACATCCCTTTATGAAGCAGCTAAGATTGACGGTGGTTCTAATTGGGAATGTTTCTGGAAGATTACACTGCCTACCATTAAGCCGATGTTATTATTAAACGGTATTTATACAGTTGTATTCCTGTCACAGGATACGTTAATCAGTCCGTTGACCAATACAATCAAGGCTGCAATAACCAGCGTACTTGGTTATGGTTATTCATCAGCATTTGGTTGGATTTACGCAATCGTTGTTCTCTTCTTTGTGGGAATTGTGGCTATCTGCTTCATTCCAAAGAAGGATATCTATGAAAAACAGATTAAGAAAACTAAGAAATTAGAGAAGAAGACAAGAAGAAATCTTGCGAAACATCAGAAACAGCTGATTAAGAATCAGATTAAGCTTCAGAAAGCAATTGAAAGAGAACAGAAGATGAAAGCAGCAGGAAAAGACTTGGGAGGAGGTAATTACGATGGCTGAAGAAGCTAAGAAAACCAAAAAGAAAGAAAAAGCAGAAAAAGTTAAAGTAAAAAAGCCCAAAACTCCTATGTCTAAGGAAAAATTCCGCAAGATTATGATGGGCAGCAAAGATGATATGGGGCTCTTGAAAAAAATCGTTGTATATGTTATACTAACATGTGTTGGATTCGTGTTTATCTATCCATTGTTAAGAATTTTCAGTCAGAGTTTTATGTCATTGTCAGATTTGCTGGATTCCTCTATTAACTGGATTCCGTCCAGTTTTAGATTATCCAACTATGAGGGTGCCATAACGGCCATGAATTATTGGAAGTCATTGAAAGACAGTTTTATTATTTCCGGTCTTCCTACCCTTTGTCAGGTAGTTTCCTGTTCTGTTGTTGGATATGGATTGGCAAGATATAACTTTAAGGGAAAGAGTTTGGTTATGGGACTGCTGATTTTTTCCTTCGTGTTACCAAGTTCCTTGTTGCTGACAACACAGTACCAGATGTATAACTCATTTGGTTGGACCGGTACAATCTGGACTTTTATTTTCCCTGCTATTTTAGCAAACGGATTTAAGTCACAGTTATTTATTCTGATTTGCTGGTCATTCTTTAAACAGATACCACCGGTATTGAATGAAGCAGCTGCCATTGATGGTGCTGGACATTTTAAATCTTTCTTCAAGATTGCAATTCCATCAGCAGCCGGTGCATTGGTTGTAGTATTGATCTTCTCTTTCGTATGGTATTGGAATGAACAGTACTTATCACAGTTGTATCTGTATCAGAGAGATGCAAGTAAGAATATTTATACACCATTGATTAATCAGTTGTCTATTTTCCAGTCATCTTTTGACAGTGCATATGGTAACAGTACTGGTTCATCCTCGATGACAATCAATGATGCATATCGAAATGCAGCAACAATATTAACAATTACACCACTCCTTATCATCTATGCTATTTTACAGAAACAGTTTGTAGAAAGTGTGGATAGAGCAGGTATTACAGGTGAATAAAATTTTAATTTGGGTTTAAGCGTGCCTTATGGCACGCTGCCAATAAATAAAAAAAAGGGAAATTAATAAAAAGGAGGATTTTATATGTCAAAGAACTTAAAAAAAGTACTTTGTCTTACTCTTGCAGTTGCAATGACAGGAAGTCTTTTTACTGCTTGTGGAAAAAAAGAAGGAAAAAAGACTCAAGCAACTTTAGGTGAACTTACCAAAGACGAAATCTCTCTTACCTATCAGTTCTGGGAAGATGGTCCGGTTGTAAATGAGTTAAATGAAGAGTGGGCAAAATTACATTCAAACATTACAGTAAATCCTGTAGAAGTACTTGTTGGTGATGCAAACGGTAACTTAACAAGTATGTTAGGTACCGAAGATATGCCTGATGTATTCTGGGTACTTGGTACACCGGACTTCGCAATTACACAGGGTATGCTGACAAATATGGCAGGAATGTGGAATGCTGATCCAGACGCACAGAACGTTATTGGCGGTATCAATGAGTTTAATCTTGGTTACCTTGGAACAGAGGGAAAATGGACTACACCTGTTAAGTTCTTCCCAACTGAAGCATGGTTAAATATGAACTACTTTAAAAAAGCAAATGTAGATATGCCTTCCCCTGATTGGACATTTGAAGAAATGAACGAGTTAGTAGCATCCCTGACAACAGGTGATGGTACAGGTTGGGGTGTTTCAGAGTCTGTTAATATTATTACATGGTATCCAATCGCATCTGATCCTGATTGTATCGGTGAGTTTGGTTGGGACGGTGAAAAATTCGACCTGACAAACTGGGCTGATGGTATGGATGTTGAGAAAGAATGGATGGACAATGGATACAAGGCACCTGTTGTAATTCCAAACACAGACAATCAGTATCCACAGGATTTAGGTTACGTTGCTATGCGTCTTGATAACTGGTGGTGCTGGGAAAGATTCTGGGATAAAGAAGAAATGTACACAAGAAATGTATACTGGGTACCATATGTATTGCCTCATACAGAAGACAATGCGGACAGTAATACATATCTTGCTACTATGGACTTTGGTGGTATCTATTCTGATTGTGCTTATCCTCGTGAAGCTTATGAAGTACTTAAGTTCTTCTGCTGGGGTGCTGATGGATGGAACTATAAGTTATCTAAATACGATGAAATCGTTGCCGTTGGTGCAGAAGGATCTGTATCCGGTTTAGTCCCTGGACCAATCAACAACTGCCCAATCACAAAGGATGAAACTATTTGGGAAATGTACGAAGCAATGCATCCAACATCAGTTGCTGAAGGCGGAGATGCTGAAGGTAAAGAACTCTATGGTATCGACAGAGCACAATATTTCGATGCATTCTTTGAAAAGGTTAAAACATCTAACTGGACCTGTTATGGTTCTGGTCAGATTCCTGGATTTGACACATGGTTAGTAGATACATATCGTTCTACCTCTATCTATAGCGGACCTGAAGTATTCTATGATACCGAATACTCTGGTGTTGAATGTTCTGTATTTGCAGGAAATGCAGATCCTCACGACTTTGTTGAGGAGCTGACAGAAACAGCCAATGCAACAAATCAGGAATATGTAGAAATGATTCATTCTGCATTAGAATAACATAAATAACAAGACATAAATAAATATCCCTTCCTCCCGCAGGTTATCCTGCGGGAGGTTTTTAATTTTCAATAAAAAGATAGCGAAAATCAGAAGAATATGTTATAATGACCGTTAGCAAATGGCTTGTGGATACACAAGCAGGCAAATATGAAGCTGTCTGGCAGCAGAAGGTGAGGATCTATGGCTATTGAAGAGATTTCAAGAATTCAGGTGGGTGATATGGTACTGCGTTATGAGCAGGAGACCGATTACGCTACAGCAGGATTTACAGTGATACCTGCTGAACTGGATGGGCAGGATAAGAAAGAAAAATTTTACCGCATTAATTCTATGGTACAGATGAAACTGGCAGGGGACATCTATCCAAATTGTTATGGACATGGATCTTCTATGCGGAATGGGGAGTCTTCCAATCGTTTGGACTATAAGAGTCAGATTGTGGAAGAAACAGAAGAGAAGACTGTCATCAAAACATTTCTGGAGGATGCAAGGGGATATAAAGTGATCCATGTGATTACTTATTACGAAGGTGATGACAGTTTTGAGATGAAAAATATTCTGGAGAATGTTTCAGAACAGGAGATTACACTTGAGATGATTTCCAGTTTCGAATTAGGTAATATTTCTCCGTTCCTGGAGGGAGACGGACCAGACAGTCTTTTGGTTCACCGTTTGAGAAGCAAATGGAGCCATGAGGGAAGATTGTCGACAGAGACAGTGGAAGATTTACAGTTGGAACCATCATGGTCTACATGGGCTGTATCTTCGGAGCGTTTCGGACAGACAGGTTCCATGCCGGTAAAGAAATTCTTTCCATTTGTAGCGGTGGAAGATACTGTAAATCAGGTGCTTTGGGGAGTACAGCTTGCACATGAGGCATCCTGGCAGATGGAAGTATATAGACAGGATGATGCGTTACATCTTTCAGGAGGACTGGCAGACAGAGAATTTGGTCATTGGATGAAGAGAGTAAAGCCAGGTGAGATTTTCGAAACTCCAACAGCTATTGTCAGTGTGTGTCATGGCGGCGGAATCGACCGCATCTGTCAGAGACTGACTCAGGCAGGAGAGAAATATCTGGAAGACAAGCCTGAGAGTGAACAACATCTTCCAATTATTTTCAATGAATATTGTACTACTTGGGGCTGCCCGTCCCATGAAAACATTTCCGGTATTCTAAATGCCATTCGGGACAAAGGATTCGAGTATTTTGTCATTGATTGCGGATGGTTTAAAGAAGATGGGATTCCGTGGGACGTCAGTATGGGAGATTATAATGTTTCTCCAAGCCTGTTTCCAAATGGACTGGATAAAACAGTACAAATGATTAAGGAAGCTGGCATGAAACCAGGTATCTGGTTTGAAATTGATAATATCGGAAGTGCTGCGAAGGCATATCACAATACCGATCATCAGTTGAAACGTGACGGTTATCCCATTACCACTTACAGCAGACGATTCTGGGATATGAACGATCCATGGGTGCAGGACTATCTCTATGAGAAAGTCATTGGTACATTGAAAAAATATGGATTTGAATATATGAAAATGGACTACAATGATACCATTGGAATCGGCTGTGATGGCAGTGAATCCCTTGGAGAAGGTCTTCGTAAGAATATGGAGGCGTCGGTAGAATTTGTTCGTCAGGTAAACAGAGAGGTACCAGGAATTATTCTGGAGAATTGTGCTTCCGGTGGTCATAAACTGGAGCCTTTGATGATGAGTTTATGTTCCATGGCCTCTTTTTCAGACGCCCATGAATGTGAAGAGATTCCTGTGGTTGCAGCAAATCTTCACAGAGCAATTTTGCCAAGACAGAGTCAGATTTGGGCAGTGATTCGAAAGACGGACAGTGTAAAACGAATTGCATACTCCATTGCCAATACATTTTTGGGAAGAATGTGTCTGTCCGGGGATGTGACAGAACTGACTGCAGATCAGTGGAAAGCCATTGATGATGGTATGGGATTTTATAAGAAGATTGCCCCGATTATTAAGAAAGGATTTACATATTTTGTAAGTCCTAAGGTGACAAGTGAGCGGCATCTGAAGGGCTGGCAAGGAATTGTCCGGGTAGGTGACAATGGCCAGGCATATGTGCTGATTCACACATTTCATGGCGGCTATCCGGAGGAAATACAGATTACACTTCCGGAAGGATGCCCACAGAACATTCAGGCAAAATATTCCGATTCTGAAGTGGAAGTGTTTGTGGAAAACGGAGTATTGCATTATAAAGCGGCAGAAGATATGAGAGCAGCTGCAATATTATTAACATAAAGAAGATAAGAGAAAGGATGAGTGAAATGGAAAAGAAGAAATATTATGTAAAACCATATACCGTTAATTGGAATAATGAAGAGTCAGACAGTCTTCATCTTGCATATAGCTACGATGGAGAAGACTGGTATTTGTTAAATGGAGACAATGGTGTACTCTTTGCCCAGAGTGGCTCCAAACGTATGGCAAATCCTCAGATTGTCAGAACAGAGAATGGATTTATGGTATATGCGGCAGATGCACTGGATGCATCAAAAGTGTTTATATACACATCCAAAGATTTGATTTCTTACGGTGAGGAAACTGTAACATCCAGAGAAGAAGTACCGGAATATACAGGTGAATCCGCACCGATTGAATTAAAAGAGTCAGAACTGAATGCACTTTGCAGCGTATTTGGAAAACCGGAGGAAGTTGTCATTGAATCGGTAGAAGAAGTATGTGTGGAAGTCAAAAAAGGTGAGAAACCACAGCTTCCGGATACTGTGACGGTTGTATATTCCTGTGGTGAAAAAGAAGAAAAGAAAGTGACATGGGATGCGGTGGATACCGATGAAGAAGGTGAGAAGACAGTTACCGGAACGATTTATCAGCATCAGTATACCAATCCTCTGATTTATCACAGAGCAGATCCATTTATCTATAAGCATACAGATGGATACTATTATTTTACCGGTTCCTATACAGATATGGAGCATAATCTGATAGGTAAATATCAGTATCGTAATATTGCAATCAGACGTGCAAAGACATTGGAGGGACTTGCCGATGGTTCCGGACAATACGAAGAGAGGGTGATTTATGAAAGAGAGCCATTGCCGGGAGATAACAGCCCTCATATCTGGGCTCCGGAAATCCACTTCCTTCAGGGAAAATGGTATGTATATTTTACCACATCCATTAATGAAAATGATCTGTGGTCCATTCGTCCTCATGTACTGGAATGTGCAGATGCAGATCCGTTCCAGGGAGAATGGGTAAACAAAGGAAGAATACAAACTACCACAGAAGACAGTATAGCGTTTACAGATTTCTCACTGGATCATACTGTTTTGGAATTAAACGGTGAACTCTATTTATTCTGGCCGGAGAAACATCCGATTGATTCTGATATTTACGCAGCGAAGATGGTGAATCCATGGACCATCGATTCCTCCAGAATCTGTAAGGTGGTAGCACCGGAATATAATTGGGAACGTCATGGATTCCCGGTATGCGAGGGACCTGCGTTCCTGCATAGAAATGGAAAGATATTCCTTGTATATTCTGCAGCGGGAACGGATGCCTTGTATTGTCTTGGAATGTGCACTGCAGATGAAAATGCAGACCTTCTGGATGCAAAATCATGGAAGAAATCTCCGTGCCCGGTATTCCAGAGTTCCAGAAAGAACGGACAGTTTGGACCTGGACATAATAGTTTTACCAAGGATGAGGAAGGCCATGATGTGATGATTTACCATGCCCGTCAGGAAGAACGTTATCTGGTGGATGAGGGATATCAGCCGCTTTATGATGCGGGTAGAAATGCATCGGTATCCAGAGTATACTGGAATGAGGATGGAACTCCAAACTTCTCTATTCCAATTCCATGTGGAAAGGGTAAGGATATTCCGACTGAGGTGAAGGCTAAAGTCATTGTAAAATAAGGATTCTTTTTATGAAAATAGGAACCCCTTTTGCCGGTAATCGATTTGGCGAAAGGGGTTTTTTATATCGGAAAAAAGATTCCGCTTATTTTTTTGTCCGGGGATTGAATATCAGGGAGGCAATATAGCCAAAGATGAGGGCGGCAGAGGTGCCAACCGCACCTGCTTTGAAACCGCCGGTGAAAAGACCAATGAATCCTTCTTTGTCTACGGCCTCTTTGACACCTTTCCACAAAGAGTTTCCAAAACTGGAGAGAGGAACGCCGGCACCGGCACCGGCAAAATCCATTAGTTTATCATACCATCCAATGGCACCGAGAATGACGCCAATCACCACCATGCCAACCATAATTCTGCCAGGCAATAATTTTGTTTTATCGATAAATATCTGGGTAATGGCACAAATCAGCCCCCCTACAATAAATGCTTTCAGATAAATCATTTTGTATCATCCTTTCTGTTCGAGCGATTCAATAACGACTGCGTGGGCAATGCCTGGGATAGATCTTCCTTCATTGGAAGAAACAGGAGAGAACAATGCTCCGGTGGGAACAAATAGAACTCGTTTCCAGATACCGCTGCAGATATTTTTCAGTATCAGACTGCAAAGGACAGAGGCAGAACAACCGCATCCACTGGCACCGGCATGGGTATCCTGCTTTTCACTGTCAAAAATCTCCATGCCGCAGTCCATATGCTGCTTCTCGATACGACAGCCCCTTTCATCTAATAAATCCAGAAGAATTGTTTTTCCGATGGAACCCAAATCTCCTGTAATGATTTTGTCATAATCTTCCGGACATCTTCCAAAGTCAGAAAGATGAACGGCAATGGTATCCGCTGCTGCAGGTGCCATGCAGGCTCCCATGTTTTCCTTGTCCGTGCATCCATAGTCCACAATTTTTCCTGTGGTAATTCCTGTAATTCTGGCAATGCCGCCGCTGTTTCCAAGTATCACACCACCGCCTCCGGTGACTGTCCAGGTTGCGGACAACTTACGTTGGGTACCATATCCAAGCGGAAATCGAAATGATTTTTCAGCACTGGCAAAATGGCTGGAAGTCATGCAAAGTACATGATCTGCATGACCCGCAGAAACACAGATGGAACCCAGGGACAGGGATTCTCCCATGGTAGAGCAGGCTCCATAAAGTCCAAATAAAGGAATGTTTAAATCCTTTAATCCAAAAGATGTGGCGATTAATTGTCCCAGCAAATCACCCGCAAAGACATAGCGGATGTCTTTCAATTCCAGACCGGCTTCCCGGATGGTGGTATTGGCAATACGCAGCTGCAGACGGCTTTCGGCATCCTCCCAGTTATCTCCGCCAAAGAGTGGATCATTTTCCACATCGTGGAATAAACTTCTCAAAGGTCCCTGTCCTTCCTTTTCTCCCACGATGGAGGCATATCCCTGTATATAGACACCATCCTGATATTCAATGCTTGCTTCTCCAAGATACATAGCGTCTCCTTTCTAAAATACATAGTGTGTAATCCAGTAAATCAGTCCCAAAACCCAGCTGGCAAAAATTCCATATAGAATCACTGGGCCGGCAATGGAAAAAATTCTGCAGCCAACACCAAATACCTGTCCCTCTTTCTTAAATTCAATGGCAGGAGAGGCTACGGAATTGGCAAAACCTGTAATAGGGACTAACGTTCCGGCTCCTGCATACTTTGCCATTTTAGAATAAATTCCAAATCCTGTCAGAAGAACAGAGGATAAAATCAGGCAAACCATTTCATAGTAGCCTGCAGTATCTTTGTCCATCCCAAGGGCAAGGAAACCTTCTAATAAAAGTTGGCCAAACGTACAGATAAGTCCACCGATCCAGAATGCATTCCAGACATTTTTTAATGTGCTGGCTGTGGGTGTTACGTTTTTTACATAAGAATCATAATGTTCCTTAATAGATCCAGTCATATGAAACCATCCTTTCTGGTTTAGAACCATCGATAATAAAAGAAAAGCAACGAACCAATTGTTTTTCCAATTGCAAAAGATAAAGTTAAAGTTCCAAGTCCATGATGAAGTTTTGCTCTTCGACCAAGGACAGCGGTCACATTTAAGTTTTCCGCAATGGACACGGAAAGCGTACCAATAAAGATTCCGGTAAATAACCCGCAAAAAAGAAGAATCAGTAAGGCAGGAAATTCCGGAAGGACCAGATTCCAGCCATTTAAAACACAAAAATACGACAGTACGCCAGTCATGCCTCCCAGGAAAACAAAATCTTCATATGTTCTCATAAATGGACTGGTTCGTGTCAAATCCGCCATGCGCGGCAGAAGACTCAAAGACGTAATCAGGGCAAACACTCCGGCGGAAACGGCAAACCCGCCGCTGGCTCCGATTAGAATGAACAGAATGGTCATATCTTATTCCTCCTAATCCACGTCAATATGTTTGTTTTTTCGTTTTACACCTTCTACCAGAGTGGTGTGAATATCATCTTCATACAGACGCATTTCAATTTCCAGCGGTGTAGGGTCTCTGGATAGTTTCTTCTTTCCGAAATGATTATAAAAAATAAGAATTCCTGCTCCAAGTCCGATACAATAACTGATTTCCAACAGCGTAAATCCGGAAGATTCTTTTCCGGTCAGCCATGTATAAATCTGAGAAAACACATTGTGTACCTGGACGTCATTGTTAAATGCCATAATTGTAAATCCGGCTCCAAAGAAGGCAATCAGACAAAGAATTGCAACCTTTAAGATCTGGAATGATTTTTTGGGGGCAGAAGTATTTTTTTCTATCAGAATATCTGTACTTCCAATGGGGGTAATGGTGATATCAGGATACGCAGAGAGAATCAGATCCAGAATTTTTAAAGAAGTAAGGATAATTCTGTTTTCTTCGCCATGAAATGTATAAATTTTTATAGCATTGATTTTACTCTGCAGTTTTTTGTCCGAGCACAGCACAGTGGCTACATCATGGACAATGACTTTGTCCTGGCCTGCTTTGGAGCAGTCCTCAAAAAAGATATATACATTCTCCATAATAAGTTCCTTTCTTAGGTATCTTTTAACGGTATTGTTTTCGGAAAGCATAAAAATTATGCATATTTTGAATAGGAAAATGAAATCAGACAATAATTTAATGGAATTAATGCTTTAAAAATCAGGCATAATTTGGTATAATGAGTAAGAATATATCCAAGAGTATTGACTGAAATGGTCAGGAAAGGACGAAACTATGGATTACAGAAAGGACAGTATTATTCAAAAACATAAGAAACTGGTATCCTCCGGGCGAAAAGTTTCCACGAAAATCGCAATTCAGATCTTTCGTGTATTGATGTTATGCGTACTTTTGATTGGTGCTGTAGGAATGTCACTTGGACTGGGAATGGCAAGCGGCATTATTTCAGAAACTCCTGATATGGAACAGATTAGCATTGCACCATCGGGTGTTTCTACCACAATTTATGATAATGCGGGAAATGAGATAGAAAAATTGGTGGCAAGTGGTTCAAACCGTATTCCGGTCACTCTGGATCAGGTGCCGGATTGTCTTCAGAAAGCATTTATCAGTATAGAAGATGAGCGATTTTATGAACATAATGGTATTGATGCAAGAGGTATTTTAAGATCTGCAGCATCCTTCCTGATAAATGGCGATATGCAGGGTGCCAGTACCATAACCCAGCAGCTGTTAAAGAACAATGCTTTTGCCAACGGAGGAAATGAAAATTCTTTTGGTGAATTGGTGAAACGTAAGCTTCAGGAACAGTATCTGGCAGTGGAACTGGAGAAGGTTCAGTCGAAAGCAGTTATCTTAGAAAACTACTTAAATACTATTAACCTTGGAGCGGGGTGCTATGGGGTTCAGGCTGCATCCAAATGTTATTTTAACAAGGATGTGTCAGAATTGACGATTTCTGAAAGTGCAGTCATAGCAGCCATTACTCAGAATCCGTATCGGTATAATCCAATTACCCATCCGGAGGAAAATGCCACTCGAAGAGCCAAAGTGCTAAACAATATGAAAGAGCAGGGATATATTACAGAGGCAGAATATACCGAGGCAATGAATGATTCGGTATATGACAGAATTCAGAGTGCAAGTGTACAGATGCAGGAAGATTCCAATCCATATTCCTACTTTGTGGACGAGTTGATTTCACAGGTTCTGGAAGCACTGCAGGAGCAGAAAGGTTATACGGCGGAACAGGCATCCAATCTGCTGTACAGTGGCGGGTTAAATATTTTTTCCACCCAGGATACGCAGATGCAGGAAATCTGTGACCGGGAAACATCCAATCCGGATAACTATCCGGGAAGGGTATATTATTCCTTTGACTGGAGATGGTCGGTACAGCGTGCAGACGGTACAGTGGAAAATTATTCGAACACACAGTTGACTTATTATTATAAAAATACGCTGGGACAAACGGATTTTAAATTAATTTTTGGCGAGAAGGAAGAGGCGCAGGCCTGCATTGACGCCTTCAAAACAACCGTTACAAAGGAAGGAGACGTGGTTTTGGGAGAGACTCTGATGTTTTCCCTTCAGCCGCAAGTGTCTTTCACAATTATGGACCAGAGAACAGGAGAAGTGAAGGCATTGGTAGGTGGACGCGGAGAGAAACAGACCAGTTTGTCTCTGAATCGTGCCACACATTCACCAAGACAGCCGGGTTCTTGTTTTAAAGTTCTTGCAGCGTTTGCACCGGCATTGGATTCCGCTGGCATGAGTCTTGCCACGGTTTATATGGATGAACCGTTTAATTATGAAAACGGCAGACCGGTATCGAACTGGTATAAGAGTTATTGGGGGCTGAGCCCCATTCGAAAGGGAATCGAGCAGTCCATGAATATTGTGGCAGTCCGCGCAATGACAGATATTACTCCGGAACTTTCTTATGAGTATCTGTTGAACTTTGGTTTTACTTCTTTAGTAAGTGAGGATGAGGCAGAGGATTATGGAGGAGCCCATGATGTGCAGCAGGCAACTGCCCTTGGTGGTTTGACCAAAGGTGTTTACAATGAAGAACTGACAGCGGCCTATGCAGCAATCGCTAATGGAGGAACCTACATTGAGCCGGTGTATTTTACAAAAGTAACAGACAGTAATGGAAAAGTAATATTGGAAGCAAATCCTCAGAAACGTCAGGTACTGGATGAGGATACGGCATATCTGCTTACCAATGCCATGCATGATGTGGTGACACAGGGAACCGGTACACTGGCAAATATTGACAATCAGTATGTGGTAGGAAAGACAGGAACCAGTTCCAATGATTACGATATCTGGTTCTCCGGATATACCAATTATCTGACTGCAACAATCTGGTCAGGATTTGACGAAAATACAGATTTGACAAGATATTGCGGAAGTACGAGTTACCACAATCGTCTGTGGAGTAAAATTATGAAGGAAATCCATGATGTGAAAGGATATACTTATGCGGAACCGGAAAGACCGGACACCATTGTAGAGGCAAATGTTTGTACCTCCTGTGGTTATCTGGCTGTGGATGGAGTCTGTGATTCTGTTAAGACAGAATTGTTCAGTTCCAAAACGATTCCGACAGAAAGTTGTAAATGTCATGTGAAATACAAGATTTGTACCGTTTCAGGAAAATTGGCAGGAGAGTATTGTCCGGAGGAACTCTGTGAGACAAGATTCTATCAGACTACATTCCAGGGAAAGAACAGTTATGATCCGGATGCAGTTTATGCACTGCCATCTGAGATTCAGAATGGAGTATGTATCATTCATACAGAATAAATGGATGAGGGCTGCCAGAGGGTGGTCCTTTTTCTTTTGATAAGGAGCAATGAAATGGCGGAAAGCTATAAGATATTATATGAAGAAGCCACAGCAGAAATTGTGGAGAAAAAATCAAGATTTATTGCATATTTAAAGCCGGTCAATACAGAAGACGAGGCAGCAGAATTTATTGAAACCATTAAGAAAAAACACTGGGATGCCAGACATAATTGTTCGGCAGTGGTGATTGGAGCGAAAAATGAATTTTCCCGGTGCAGCGATGATGGAGAGCCATCCGGGACAGCAGGCAAACCGATGCTCGAAGTCCTTCTGGGAGAGCAAATCCATAACATAGCAGTTGTTGTCACCCGTTATTTTGGAGGTGTACTTTTAGGGACAGGAGGTCTGGTTCGCGCTTACCAAAGAGCGGTAAAAGAAGGACTGGCAGTGGCTAAAATTCTGGAAAAACATCCGGGATATCAGCTCACAATCCACACAGATTATAATGGGCTGGGTAAAATCCAGTATCTGGCAGAGCAGGAAGGTGCGTATCTGGTGGATACTATATATGCAGAAGATGTGACCATCACACTCATGGTAATTTCTGATGGGAGAGACCGTTTTGTAAAAAAAGTAACAGAAACCACGGGAGGAAGAGCTAAAATAGATATATCAGAGGAACTCTTTTTTGGACTTTTAGACAAAAAAGTCATTTTGTGAAAAAAAATGTTGTAATTCAAAAAAAATGTGGTAAACTTGAAATGTTGTGAAATTTAGTAGAGTTAGAGGATTGTTAAGATGATGAAGAAGAGAGAAGATATTAGAAATATTGCAATTATTGCTCACGTTGATCATGGTAAAACAACCATGGTGGATGAGTTATTGAAGCAGAGCGGTGTATTCCGTGAGAATCAGGAAGTTGCAGAACGTGTCATGGATTCCAATGATATCGAGAGAGAAAGAGGAATCACAATTTTAGCAAAAAATACAGCAGTTCATTATAAAAATACAAAGATTAATATTATTGATACACCGGGACATGCAGATTTCGGCGGCGAGGTTGAGCGTGTACTGAAGATGGTAAATGGTGTGGTACTTGTGGTGGATGCCTTTGAAGGAGCTATGCCGCAGACAAAGTTTGTTCTTAAGAAAGCGTTGGAGTTAGAGCTTCCGGTTATCGTATGCATTAATAAAATCGATCGTCCGGAGGCAAGACCGCAGGAAGTGATTGATGAAGTACTGGAATTGTTTATCGAATTGGATGCATCCGAAGAACAGTTGGATTGTCCATTTATCTTTGCTTCAGCAAAAAATGGATATGCCATGGTGAACGTAGATGATGAAAGAAAAGATATGCAGCCTTTATTTGAGGCAATTATCAATCATATCCCTGCACCGGAAGGAGATCCGGAAGCAGATGTGCAGCTGTTGATTAGTACCATTGATTACAATGAATATGTGGGAAGAATTGGAATTGGTAAAATTGAAAATGGTACATTGAAAGTCAATCAGGAAGTGATGCTGGTCAATGCCCATGATCCGGAGAAGAAAAAAAGAGTAAAAATTAATAAATTATATGAATTTGACGGACTGGCAAAGGTAGAAGTAAATGAAGCTACCATTGGTGCCATCGTGGCAGTATCCGGAATTGCAGATATTCATATTGGCGATACCATTTGTTCTGTGGAAAATCCGGTGGCGATACCATTTCAGAAGATTTCAGAGCCGACAATCGCTATGCAGTTTATGGTAAATGACAGTCCGCTGGCAGGTCAGGAAGGCAAGTTCGTTACCTCCAGACATCTGCGTGACCGTCTGTTCAGAGAATTAAATACGGATGTGAGTCTTCGCGTAGAGGAAACTGAGAATGCAGATAGTTTCAAAGTATCCGGAAGAGGGGAATTACATTTATCCGTTCTCATTGAAAATATGAGAAGAGAAGGTTTTGAATTTGCAGTCAGCAAGGCGGAAGTACTTTATAAGCAGGATGAACAGGGCAAAAAATTAGAACCAATGGAACTGGCATACATTGATGTTCCGGAAGAATTCTCCGGTACGGTAATTCAGAAACTGACCTTAAGAAAAGGTGAGTTAATGGGAATGTCTGTATCCAATAGCGGTTACACCAGATTAGAGTTTTCCATTCCATCCAGAGGACTGATTGGATACCGTGGAGAATTCATGACGGATACAAAGGGAAATGGTATTATCAATACAATATTTGATGGATATGGTCCATTTAAGGGAGAAATCCAGTATCGTAAACAAGGTTCCATTATTGCATTTGAATCCGGTGAAAGTATCACATATGGACTGTTCAATGCACAGGAAAGAGGTATCTTATTCATCGGACCGGGTGAAAAAGTTTATTCCGGTATGGTAATTGGACAGACAGGTAAGGCAGAAGATGTGGAAGTAAATGTCTGCAAGAAGAAACAGCTGACCAATACCCGTGCGTCAGGTTCCGATGATGCTTTGAAGTTAGTACCGCCTAAGATTATGAGTCTGGAACAGTGTCTGGAATTTATCGATACGGATGAATTGCTGGAGATTACGCCGAAGAACTTAAGAATTCGTAAAAAGATTCTTGATCCAACCATGAGAAAACGTGCGTTTATCAGAAAACAGCAGATGGCAAACAATTAAAATCAGTTTTTTTCAATTATCTGTTCTAAAATGTATTTTTGGGGCATACTATATATAGAGAAATCATCAAAACACTGACCTATATCAAGGAAGGGTTTGTATAGGTCAAAATCAGAAGGGAGAAAATACCAATGGTAGATAAGGTAATTGAGAACAACAGGGTAAGCATTATAGGAGAAATCGTATCTGATTTCCGGTATAGTCATCAGGTTTACGGGGAGGGCTTCTACATAGTAGATGTGGCAGTCAGCAGATTAAGTGATTCTTTTGATATCATACCTCTTATGGTTTCAGAGCGTCTGGTAGACGTTTCAGAAAATTGCGTCGGAAGACTGGTTGAGACTTCCGGTCAGTTTCGTTCCTATAACCGTCATGAAGGATTGAAGAACAAACTGGTTTTATCAGTATTTGTCAGAGAGTGGGAATTTGTAGATGAGAATCCGGAGGCGGGAAAGACAAATCAGATTTTTCTGGATGGCTTTATCTGTAAATCACCGATTTACCGGAAAACACCTCTTGGAAGAGAAATTGCAGATTTGCTGATTGCAGTTAATCGTCCATATGGAAAGAGTGATTATATTCCATGTATTGCCTGGGGAAGAAATGCAAGATTTGCGTCAACATTTGAAGTTGGTGGAAAAATCCAAATCTGGGGAAGAGTTCAGAGCAGGGAATATGTGAAAAAAATCAGTGAAGAAGAAGTGGAAAAACATACAGCGTATGAGGTGTCCGTTTCAAAACTGGAATATGAAATGCCGTGTTAGGCTAAATATTGAAAAAGTATTGACAAAGAAATCTATTGGTGCTAATATAAATTTAATTGAAAAATATGCGTAGAGGTCGCGCTTTTTAAGAGTAACATTTCGGATGTTGGCAGAACAGGAGAAGGAATGGGAAAGGAAAAAGCGCCGAAGGGAGTAATGATGCCAACTTGCTGCCCTGGGCATACAGTGAAGAACTGTATGACTGTCATCTGACGAGGAATCTTTAGATGGAGAGCTATGTTTGTTCGTTGTTGTTAGTACGTATAACTGGGCTGGCCATCGTGTCAGCCCTTTTCTGTGTGTTCAATGATACATGATGATGTGTATGAAAGAAGATAGAGAACAAACAGACTACAATTATTTTGAAATGAAAATAAATTATATAAGCCTGAGGGCAGAAGGAGGATATTATGTCAATTTTTACAGGTGCCGGAGTGGCCATTATCACTCCAATGTATGAAAACGGAGATGTAAATTATGATAAGTTTGGCGAAATCGTGGAAGATCAGATTGCAGGCGGTACCGATGCCATTATCGTATGTGGAACCACAGGAGAGGCTTCCACATTGACCCATGAGGAACATCTGGAATGTATCCGTTTTGTGGTAGAGAAGGTGAATCATAGAATACCTGTGATAGCGGGAACAGGATCCAACTGCACCAGAACAGCAATCTACCTGTCACAGGAAGCAGAAAAAGCAGGAGCAGATGCAGTGTTGCTGGTTTCTCCATATTATAATAAGGCAACCCAGAATGGATTGAAGAATCATTTTGTTTCTATTGCGAAAGCCATTCATATTCCGGTAATCTTATATAATATTCAGGGAAGAACCGGTGTGAATATTCAGCCGGCTACCATTGCCGCCATTGCAGAGGAGGCAGAAAATGTAGTTGCAGTGAAAGAAGCAAGCGGAAACATTTCCCAGGTGGCAGAGATTGCCAAACTGACCAAAGGAAAGGTGGATATTTATTCCGGAAATGATGACCAGATTATTCCGATTCTTTCCCTTGGCGGCAAAGGTGTGATTTCCGTTCTTTCCAATGTGGCACCAAAGCAGACTCACGATATGTGTCAGGCCTATTTTGATGGAAATGTGGAAAAGGCAAGGGATATGCAGTTAGAAGCACTGGATTTAATCCATGCATTGTTCTGTGAAGTAAACCCAATTCCGGTAAAAGCAGCTATGAATCTTATGGGAATGGAAGTAGGAAGTCTTCGTGCACCGTTGACAGAGATGGAAGATGCAAATAAGGAAAAACTGGCTAAGGCGTTAAAAGAATATGGTTTACTGCAGTAAATAACACATATTTCAAATGAGAAGATGAGGTAATACAATGACAAGAATTATTATGGCAGGCTGCAACGGAAAGATGGGGCAGGTTATTTCCGGTCTTGTGGCAGCAGATGAAGATGCAAAGATTGTGGCAGGTGTGGATATTACAGAAGGACAAAATGATTATCCGGTATATCAGAAGATCAGTGAAGTAGAGGAAGAGGCAGATGTCATTATTGATTTCTCTCATCCGAAGCTGTTGGATGAAATATTAGATTATGCAGTGGCAAATCAGGTACCGGCAGTTCTCTGTACCACAGGATATACCCAGGAGCAGATTGATAAGATTACAGAAACAGCGGAAAAGGTAGCATTACTGCGTTCTGCAAATATGTCTCTTGGAATCAATACGATGATGAAAGTGATGGAGGCAGTGACAAAAGTTTTGTCAGAGGCAGGATTTGATATTGAGATTGTGGAGAAGCATCACAACCAGAAACTGGATGCTCCAAGTGGTACTGCTCTGGCACTGGCGGATGTTATCAATGGCCAATTAAATGGCGAATTCGATTACAAATATGACAGAAGTACATTGAGAGAAAAACGTCCAAAGAAAGAGATTGGAATCAGTGCTGTCAGAGGCGGAACCATCGTAGGTGAGCACGAAGTCATTTTTGCAGGTATCGACGAAGTGATTGAATTTAAGCATACGGCTTATTCCAAAGCGATTTTTGGAAAAGGAGCTGTATCGGCTGCCAAATTCCTGAAGGGAAAAACAGCAGGCTTATATAACATGAGAGATGTGATTGGTTAAAAAGGAAAATCCCGGACTCAGGTTCGGGATTTTCGTGATTTTATTGTGAAATATACAAAAAAACGTAGAAAAATATTGTGATTTATGTTAAAATGAACAAGTTAGCCTATATAATGGCTTTTAAAAAGAATGAGAAAGGCTGGGGCAAAGGCTTCATGCGATAAAAGGAGGAACTACCGTTGATAGAGGTAAAAAACTTGGTTAAGAAATATGGGGACCATCTTGCGGTCAACAATCTTAGCTTCACCATTGAACCGGGGAAAATTTATGGATTTCTGGGACCAAACGGTGCCGGCAAATCTACCACGATGAATATGATTACCGGTTATCTGGCAGCCACAGAAGGACAGATTCTCATTAATGGACATGACATTTATGAGGAGCCGGAAGAAGCAAAGAAATGTATTGGATATCTTCCAGAAATTCCACCTCTTTACATGGATATGACACCAAGGGAATATCTGGAATTTGCTGCTGATTTAAAGGGAATTAAGAAAGATAAGAAAAAAGACAGCATTGATGCAGTTGTAAAATTAACTGGAATCAGTGAAGTATTTAATCGTCTAATCAAAAACCTTTCCAAAGGTTATAAGCAGAGAGTGGGACTTGCACAGGCAATTTTAGGTTTTCCGGAAATTATTATTCTGGATGAGCCTACGGTGGGATTAGACCCGAAACAGATTGTGGAAATCAGAGAAGTGATCAAGAAACTGGGAAAGAGACATACCGTTATTTTGAGTACACATATTATGCAGGAAGTAAGTGCTGTCTGTGATGACGTACTGATTATCAATAAAGGGCAGCTGGTGGCACATGATACGCCAAACAATCTTGGAAAGCATGTGGAAGGTTCCAATACCATTGAAGCATTAATCGCTGCACCGGATTATAAGGTGAAAGCGATTTTGAACAAAATGGATAAGATACATAAATTCGAGGTATACGATGATCCGCAGGAAGGATGTACCAAAGCAGTGATTACCACTGGTATGGAATACGATATCCGTCAGGATTTATTCTTTGCCTGTGCCTCTGCAAAATGCCCGATTGTAGGAATGCAGGCATCCGAAATGTCCCTTGAGGATGTATTTATTAAAGTTACGGGCAGCAAGAACAAGAATCTTTAATCCCGGGAAAGGAAATAGAAATGTTAGCAATTTATAAAAAAGAAGTGAAATCATACTTCACGACAATGACTGGGTATGTATTTATTGCATTTCTGGCACTTGTTGTGGGCTATGTATTTTATATGATTAATGTAAAAAGCAGCTATGCATGGATTGGTGAAAGTTTACAGTATTCTTATGTTTCCATTGTATTCATGATCCTTGTACCTGTGATGACCATGAAAGTATTTGCAGATGAAAGACATACAAAAACAGATCAGATGTTATTTACCGCACCGGTTACGGTGGGACAGATTGTATGGGGAAAATATCTTGCCATTCTTACTGTTTATCTGGTAAATATCGCTATTATCTGTCTGTATCCGCTGTTTATGGCTGATTACGGTGAAATTCCGATTTTAGCCTCTTACATTGCAATTTTAGGATTTTTCCTGATGGGAGCAGTCTATTTTGCCATCGGACTTTTTATTTCTTCTATTACAGAGAACCAGATTATTTCAGCTGTCGTTACCTTTGCTGTTATTTTGCTGTCCTTTATGCTGCAGTATATGACAGGAATCGTACCGTCAAAGCCATTGCCGACAGCAGTTACACTGGGAGTCTGTGTGGTAATTCTTGCATTGCTTTATTATGTACTGGTGTACCGTTCTTTTCAGAAAGCATGGATTGTTTCAATTATAATTGCGGCAGTCGGAATTGCGGCGATTGTAATTGTATATCTGGTAAACAGCAGTATGTTTGAAGGATTTTTGGAACAGATTGTGTTGCATCTTTCCATCAGTTATATGTTTGGATACTTCTTTGATACCGAAGTACTGGACATCAACGGACTGGTTTACTTTTTGTCACTGATAGGTTTGTTCATCTTCCTTACGGTTCAGTCCGTACAGAAGAGACGCTGGAGTTAGGAGGTGGTCGTAGGATGAAGAAGTCATCAAATGCGAATTATATGGTAATTGTGACGGCACTGGCATTGGTATTCGTCATTGTAATTAACTTGATTTCAAATACCATCAGTTCCAATATTACACAGATAGATTTAAGTGGAAAGGATATCTTTTCCCTGACAGATACCTCCATTGAATACCTGGAGAAATTAGAACAGGATATCACGATTATTACGCTGGCAGAATCCGGCTCAGAATTTTCAGATTTACAGAGATTGTTGCAGGATTATGCGGCACACAGCGATCATATTAAGTTGGAAACAAGAGATCCGGCAAAGAGTCCGGATATCGTATCCAAATACAATGCAAATATGACACAGGGAAGTATTGTTGTGGTATGTGGTGAGAAGTATAAGACCATTGATCTGACAGATATGGTTATCAGCACATCTGTGGATGAAAACAGTGAAAATGGAGACAGTGGATATGTATACTATCAGTATGATATGGAAGGTCAGATTACCAATGCCATTGATTATGTTACATCAGAAAAGACTATGAAGGCATACGTGCTGACCGGTTCCGGAAAGGTTACTCTTGGAACCATTGAATCTGACATTGAAAAGCAGAATATTGATGTGGAAGAATTGAATCTGGAAGATGAAGGTCAGATTCCGGAAGATGCAGATTTCCTGATTGTATATGCCATGACCAAGGATTTTACAGACAAGGAATATGAATGTATTTCTCAATATATTGAAAATGGCGGTTCTCTCTTTATTGCAGAAGAATATCAGTCCATCAGGACAGATACCGCTCTTCCAAATTTTGACGCAATTTTGGAGAAATATGGGTTAAGTGTCAATCATGTCACAGTGTTAGAACAGAACAACTCCTATTATTACACCAGTGATGATGGAGATTATAATTTTATGGTAAAACCGGTAATCAGAACCCATAGCATTACACAGGATTTGATTGATGAGGGTGTAGATCTTTTGTTGATTGCACCGGATAAGGTAAATATTGAAGAGAAGGAAAATGTGGATGTAGTACCACTTTTGGAATCTTCTGCTACTGCTTACTATAAATCCAAGTCAGACAGTTCTTATGCGAAACTGAATACAGATCCGTCCGGAACATTCACTTATGCAGTGGCAGCTACACTGACTACGGATTCCGGTTCAGAATCCAAATTAATTTATAGTGGTGCATATTCTGTTCTTGCAAAAGAAGGCGTGGCCAATATCAATGATACTCTGGCAGAGGGAAACACGTTATTTACGGTGAACAGCATGAAGTGGATTACCGGTCAGGAAGATACTGTTTATGTGCCAATGAAATCCAAATCATATAATCGTCTTGTGTATGTTCATGACGTGGATGTAAAAATCGGCTATTTGACGGTGGGCGTGCCGGCTGCGATTTTACTTGTTGGCGGAGTAATCTGGTATAAGAGAAGAAAGAAGTAAGAGAAGAATGAAAGCAAAGAAAAAAAGAAACCTCATTATCATGGCCATTGCAGCAATTTTGCTGATTGGTATTTTGGTAACACTCCAGGTGGTAAACAATATAAATGAAAAGAAGGATGGGGAAGATTCTGACCAGGGAACATTGATTACATCATTTTCTCAGGAAGAGATTTCTCAGGTTTCTTATCAGTATAGAGATGAGGAAAAAGTAAATTATAAGCTGGTCAAGGATACATGGCAAAATGCAGATGATGCAGATTTTCCATTATCCTCAGAGGCATTTGCCAATAACTTTGTCGGAGCGTTTGTACAGATTAAAACCAGCAGAACACTGACAGCAGAGGATGAGCAAAATTATGGTCTGGATGATCCATATCTGACTCTGGAAGTGGAAAACTCCGGTGGAGAGAAAGAACTCTTTTATCTGGGAGATTATAATTCCATGCTGGGAGAATATTATCTCAAGATAGATGGAAAAGATGAAATATATACCATTGGTACGGATCTTGTTTATATCTGTAGAGAAGATATCTACGATTATGCAACCATGGAGTCCTTTCCTTCTTACTCAACGGATACGTTGAAAAATATCAGAATTGTAAACGATGGTACGGTGGTAGAATTGGCATACTTTGAAAATGGGTATGAGACAGACCTGATTGGTCAGTGTAAATGGTTCTTTGGAGCGCCATTTTCCTATTACCGTTCTGCTGAAACAAACAAAATTGACGAAATGACGCAGGATGTCATTGATGTATTACAATTTAAAAAACTTGTCAATTATAAGCCGACAGAGGAAGAATTGGTAGCATATGGTCTAAAGGACAGTACTCGTCAGTATCGCATCAATTATACAGAGAAAGATGAGGAAACGAATGTAACAAGAGATTGTGCGTCCATCGTGGAGTTTGGTAATTACGATTCAGAAACAGATTGTTATTATGCAAGAGTCATAGAAATGACTGGAAATGCACAGGAAGTTTCAAATTATATCTATCTCATCGACAAAGCAGACATCGAAGCGTTGCTCGGAATTGATCCGATGGATTATGTATACAAATATGCAGCTTATATTAAATTGCAGGATATTGCTGCAATGCCGAAGACAGAATCTACGGAAGCTCAGGAAGCAGGAAGTATTACATTTATCACACCGGACGGTGAATTTGTATTAAAGAATAATACCACATACGATGAAAATGGAAAGAAGATAGAAAATTTATATGAAATAAATGGAAAAGAAGTAGAAGAAGATGCAGTAGAAGACTTTTACTTCGAAGTTCTGGATGATTGCGGTATGGAGCGTATTATTTATGACAGGTCTACCATTGTTACAGATAAAGAACCGACATATACCATTCAATATCAGAGAAATATTGATGATTATTATGGGGATGTGACAGTGGAATATGTGCAGTATGATTCCAATTACTATCAGGTATCTGTTGACGGTGTCACAGATATTCTGGTTAATAAGAGAATTGTGGATGAAACGATGGCTCAACTGACAGAAATTGTAAAATAAAATCAGGTATAAAGGAAAATCTCCTGGAAATACTATGAAGGAAATAATTTATAGTATGAAGGGAGATTTTTTATGTCTAAATTAAAAAAATTAATTTTATGTCTTGCAACTGTAATGATGATGTCAGGTCTTGTAGCATGCTCTTCGGATAACGGAAGTGATAATATGGGCAGTGACGGCAATGTGAACAGTGTTTCTGATGGAACATATAACGACCATGATAATGATGGAGACAGCCTGAAAGACGATGTGGAGGATATGGGAGAAGATATCAGAGACGGCGTAGAAGATGTGGGAGATGATATTAGAGACGGCGTAGATGATCTGGATGGAAATAGTAATGAAAATAATGATAATGAATCAAACAGCACAGAAAGATAGGAACCAAAAGCCCAAAATATAATATAATATATCAAAGACAGATCCACAAATATGTGGGGAAAAGCGGAGATATATATGGCTTATCGTATTGTACTTGATCCCGGACATGGGGGAAGCGACTGGGGTGCCAGTTATTTTGGAAGAAAAGAAAAGGATGATAACCTGAATTTGGCATTGGCCGTGGGACAGATTCTGGAGAACAACGGGATAGATGTAGAATATACAAGAACGGATGATGTATATCATACGCCACTGGAGAAGGCTATGATGGCCAATAATGGGGATGCAGATTTCTTTGTTTCTTTCCATAGAAATGCCACAGGTGTACAGCCGCCTTCTACCGGTGTAGAGACACTGGTATATAATGATAGCGGAATAAAAGCGCAAATGGCGCGAAACATAAATGCACAGCTGGCAGATGTGGGGGTTGCAAACCGCGGAGTGATTGAACGGCCGAATCTGGTGGTCCTGAAGCGAACCCGTATGCCGGCATTACTTATTGAGGCAGGTTTTATTGATAATGAAGAAGACAACGCTATGTTTGATGCAAAATTTAATCAGATTGCAGAGGCTATCGCGCAGGGAATACTTGAAACGCTTGATATGGGTACGCTTACGGAGATGCCTTTGTACAAAGTGCAGGTGGGGGCTTATGAAGATAAAGACGATGCTGACCGGCTTGTAAGCAATCTGCAGTCACAGGGCTTTGAGCCTTATGTCATAAACCAGAATGGATTATATAAAGTGCAGGTGGGAGCATTTTCCCGTTTGTCAAATGCGGCAGCAATGGAAAACAGAATCCGAGACGCAGGATTTCCAACTTTCATCACCACATAACAAAAGGAAGGCAGGGCCTTCCTTTTCTTTACATACGATCCGGAGCAGAAAATCCAAGTAAATCAATGGATGTTTCCAGGACATTCTTTGTAATCTGCAAAAGCGCGATAAATCCCTGTTGTTTTTCCGGATCCGATTCACCAAGAATATTATTTTCATGGTAGAACTTATTAAATGCATTGGATAAATCATAGATATATGCACAAATTTTATGAGGAGCCAGTTCATCATAGGCTGCCTGAATCGTTGCGTTAAATTTTGTCAATTCTATCATAAGAGTCTTCTCAGTGGCTGTCTGTTTTGTATTTACAGTATGAGAAAACGTTGCTTCTCCATGAGATGCGGTATATTTTTCCAGAATAGACTTGATACGA
Source organism: uncultured Roseburia sp. (assembly GCA_944381595.1). GTDB lineage: Bacteria > Bacillota > Clostridia > Lachnospirales > Lachnospiraceae > CAG-303. Next base: position 2,480 of record CALWLV010000224.1, on the reverse strand, counting down.
ACTAAAGTATACAAAATATACGGACCGGTATTTCCCTCAAAAGAGGCAAAGCGGTCAATATCAAAGATATAATCCTTGGATGCCTGGTTGGACAAATCGCCATATTTTAATGCGGATAATCCAACAATTTCGGCCACGGTACGAGCCTCTTCTTCTGATACTGTCCGGTTTTCCATAATTCTTGCATAAACCGCATCATGAATGGATTGAATAAGAGTTTCCAGACGCATAACGCCGCCGTCCCTGGTCTTAAATGGTTTTCCGTCTTTTCCATTCATCGTACCAAATCCCTGGAATGTCAGCTTGGTATTCGGGCATAAATTTGTTTTCTTTGCCACACGGAAAACCTGATTGAAATGCATTTCCTGGCGGTTATCTGCCACATAAATAATTTCATCCGGCTTGTAATCCTGTTCTCTCTGAATAATGGTAGCAAGGTCAGAGGTTGCATATAAAGCTGCACCATCAGATTTTCTTACGATACAAGGAGGAATGGTTTTTGTATCCGTTTCTTCCTCTACATCAATGACAAGAGCACCCTGACTTTCATGTGCTACACCGGAATCCACAAACATCTGAATCATATCAGGAATATATGGGTCGGCATCGCTTTCTCCTTTCCATACATCAAAAGAGACATTGAGTTTCTCATAATTTTTCTTTAAATCTGTTACGGATACATTCAGGATGTGCTGCCATAAAGCACGGTAAGGAGCATAGCCTTCCTGAAGCTTTAATGTAGCTGTATGAGCCTTTTCTTTAAATTCAGGATCTTCCTTGGATTTTGCACTGGCAGCAGGGTAAATCTGTTCCAGTTCGGAGATGGTAAAAGGAGCTTCGGATGGGTACTCTCCGGTATAGCTTTCATCGAAATAAACAAGATCCGGTTTCTGACAGTGGAGTTCTTCAATGATTAGTCCCATCTGCAATCCCCAGTCACCCAGATGTACATCTCCAATCACGGTATCTCCGGCAAAACGATGAATCCGTTTTAAACTTTCTCCAATTACAGCAGAACGAAGATGTCCCACATGGAGAGGTTTGGCCACATTTGGTCCGCCATAATCAATGACGATTTTCTTCGGTTCGCCCGAAGGGGTAAATCCAAGTGTTTCATCCTGTGACATTTCATTTACATAGGAGGCAAGATAATGCTGGCTCAGGGAAAGATTGATAAATCCCGGTTTTACCATTTCCACCTTCTCAAACATATCACAGGCGGCATCCTCCGTGAGTTTCGCCACGATTTCATCCGCAATGAGAAAAGGAGCTTTCTTGTACTCTTTTGCAGCGGCCATAGCTCCGTTGCACTGAAATTCGCATAAATCTGGTCGGTTAGAAATTGTAACTTTTCCATATTTTTTATCATATCCGCAGGATGCAAAAGTATCTGCAAAAACCTCGGATATTATATCTAATAATTTTTTCATAATGACATCCTTTTTATTTTGTATTATTCAGAATCTGCTTCAGCCGTTGTAGTCTCTTCAGCCGTTGTAGTTTCTCCTTCAGCAGTAGTAGCAGTATCCCCTGAAGTTCCATTCTCGTCTGCTGTGGTGGTAATGCCAAGTGCCTCCTGAATGCTTGCCACTTCTTCTGCACTGTAGCTTACCGTAGGAACGGTTGTTTCTTCGTCAAATTTACCACTCAGGCTTGCTGCCGCAAGACAGATAATTGCTACGAAGGCAATTGTTACAAGAGCAGATACGGTAATATTTAAAATCCGTTTCTGCTTTTTCTTTGCAAGCTCTTTCTTTCTGTTCGCTTTTTCAGATTTTCTTTTATCGACTTTTTCCTGACTCATCGGTAATACCTTCCTTTTTCTTTTCTTTCAGCCGTTTTATAAAAAAACAACACTACAATTATATAACAACTTTCTTGATAAATAAAGCACTTTTTACATAATTTTAATCTAATTTTCTTGTAATTTGGAAAAGGATATGATAGAATAATTAGACTTATAGTCTGTCATGAAAGAATACAATAGAAAAGGTGAGATAAGCATGGATACAGGGGATATACAGATTAAAAATGCCATTGTGCATATATTAGATACCAGTATTGGAATGGCGGTTTATTCGGATCAGGAACTGGATGATAGTTCCGATTTTTCAAGTTTTCTCAAAGAACATATTTTCAGGGTGTATACCAGTGATGATGTGAAGAATTGTGAGTTTCGGGAAGAATCTCCGGTGAAGAATTGGATTCAGGAGGTTTTGGATGAGAAGAAAGATTTTGTAGCCATGAGCAGAAATATGGCAGCAGGTCTTTACGAAATTATGCTTGAAAACCCGTCGATTCCTTCTGCGGATCTGGTGATTATATATTTTGAAATTCAGACAATACCAAATCTTGCCATTTTAAAAATGAATTATAAAGAAAGCTATACCCATTCTACTATGAGTGGAGAGAATGGAAATATAAATAGTATTATCAAATATCGTTCCACACTGCCGGGAGGAACGCAGAAACTTTCTGAG